>CALFLO010000095.1 GCA_937880175.1 uncultured Gluconobacter sp. | reverse complement strand
TGGAAAGCAGCCAGATCAGAACGCTGACGTTGATGACCTGTAGCCCGATTGTCCACCAGTCGACTGTCACCGGACTACTTCAGCAAAGGGTTGGCGAAGAGGAGAAGCAAAGCGATGACCAGGCAGTAAATGGCCATGGTCTCGATCATCGCCAGCCCCACGAACAGCGTCCGAGAAATAGTGCCTGCGGATTCCGGCTGCCGGGCGATGGCATCCATGGCCGCGGCGACAGCACGCCCTTCGGCGAGCGCTGGCCCTATGGAGCCGAATGACACCGCCATCGCGGCGGAGACGATACTTGCCAGAGCGAGCCAGTTCATGAGGGTGATCCTGTTTTTTCAATGGATTGAGGCGCTGCAGGTCTGGTCAGAGCGCCTGCGATGAAGACCATGGCGAGAATGGCGAAAATATAGGCCTGAACGGCCCCCGTCAGGAGATCGAGCGCCATGAGGGGAATGGGAACAAGCAGCCCGGCAAGTGACAGGACAATCCCGATGATGAACACACCGGCCATGACATTCCCGAACAGCCGGACCATCAGCGAGAAGGTGCGCGTCACTGTCCCGATCAGGTTGAGAGGCACCATGACGACGCTGGGCCACAGGAAGCTGCGCAGATAGCCCGTCACGCCGCCAGAGCGGACGGCAAAAACAATGATGGCCAGAAAAACGAGGATCGCGAGAGCCGCATCCGTTGTCAGAGCGGCCGTCGGCGGCTCAACCCCGGGGACAAGCGAAGACCAGTTCGCCACGAGGATGAAAAGGAAAAGCGTGCCCACGAAAGACCGGTACGGCGCGGGTTCGGTGCGCATGGTTTCGCGGATCTGCCCGTCAAGCGCTGTCACGCCCAGTTCGAGCAGTGTCTGGAGCCGCCCGGGATATCCGGACGTCAGGATGCGGGAAATACATACGCCACTGACCGTCAGAACCGCCATGATCCCCCATGTCGTCACCACAGGCTGCGTCACCGGAACAGGGCCGATATGGAACACAACAGGACTTGAGAGTGGCGACATCATCGCAAAGGCCCCTCTTCGCCAATCTGAAAATCGGGATCCAGACGCGCTTTCATGAACCGCAGGATCAACGGCCGCGCGACAAGGACCCCGCCGGTCGCCCAGAGAAACGCGGCTGTGCCGCTCCGGGCCGCGAGATAGAGCAGACCACCGAGCAGGAAAAAGCGCCCCACCAGCATCGCGATGGCGACAGGGCGCTTTCCGGGACGCATCAGGAACTGCACGTTGAGCCACAGGGCAGCCATATGAATGATTCCGGCGAGCAGGCCCACTAGGAGCCAGCAAAGGGCGCTGATGATTTGTTTTTCAGGCATGGGGATGGCTCATCCATTTCCAGGCGCTCCAGCCGCCAGCCGCAAATCCGGCAAGAAGCAGCGCCGCCGAGAAGACCACCCCTGTTCCCGACCGATGATCCAGCCACCGTCCCAGAAGAAGCCCGGCCAGAGGTGGTGTGATGATCGTCCAGCCGAGCACGCCAATCCGGGCAAGATGCTGCGTGACGTTGACGTCTTCATCCGTCTCACCGGTCCGCTGTCGGCTCATACGCTGGCGGATGGCGGCTTCCATTTCTATGGCCTGAGGGGTCTCGTCCTTCATGACAGCAGCCCCCCCGCTTCGGACCACAGGCCGTTTCCGATCCGCTGCACCGCGTCAAGCTGAAGGCGAACGGACGCCACATTCGCGTTCCTGCGCGCGTCGTCGAGAGCTTCGTAATGCTGTTGCACAAGGATTTTCAGTGTTTCGAGATCATCGCCACAGACGGCTTCGCGGGTTGCGATCTCAACTATGCTTCCCTTCTCCGTGACGGTGAGAACACCCTGACGCACGGCGCAGTAATGAGGCGTATTATCCCGGCCTTTCCAGATCACAACCGAAGGAAGGACGCTGGAAACCAGATCCGCATGCCCCTGAAGAACGCCAAAACTGCCGCTTTCGTCCTCTGCCCGGACGGACACGACATCGGGCTCGTCAAGAACGACAGTCAGGGGCGTGATAATCCGCAGTTTCATGCGACGCCCCCCGCCACCGGGACCACTTTCCGGGCTACCTGCTCTTTCTGGCGTGCTTCCTCCAGCGTCCCGACCATGTAAAGCGAACTCTCGGCCCAGTCGTCCGTCTCGCCGTCAAGGATGGCCTTGCATCCAGCCAGGGTGTCGGCGCGGCTGACACTTCGCCCCGGCTGACCCGTGAACTTTTCGGTCACCGTAAAAGGCTGGCTCAGAAAGCGCTGGAGCCGCCGTGCCCGCATAACGGTGCGGCGATCATCAGAACCCAGTTCTTCAACCCCCAACAGCGCGATGACGTCCTGAAGGGATTTCAGCCTGGCCAGAGCCTCGCGCACCTGCTCGGCGATTTCGCAATGCGCCTCCCCGACGACAAGGGGATCAAGAAGCACGGAAGAGGACGCTAGCGGGTCAACGGCTGGATAAAAACCCTGTGCTGCAAGGTCCCGCGACAGGACGATCTGACTGTCCATATGGGTTGCAATGGCTGTCACGGCTGGGTCCGTAAAATCATCGGCCGGGACGTAGACGGTCTGGATCGCGGTGACGGCAGCCCCCGCAACGGAGGCGATGCGTTCTTCCACCGCACCGATTTCCGTCGCCAGTGTGGACTGATACCCCACCCGCGACGGCAGACGACCGAGCAGACTGGACAGTTCGCTTCCGGCCTGAACGAACCGGTAGATGTTATCCATGAGCAGAAGGACGTTTTTGTGCTGCTCGTCCCGGAAATATTCGGCAATCGCAAGGGCCGTGAGCGGCACACGCCAGCGCGCACCCGGCGGCTCGTTCATCTGCCCATAGACGAGCACGGCATGTTTGATCACACCTGAGCCGTTCATGTCCGAGAGCATTTCATGCCCTTCACGGCTGCGCTCCCCGACGCCCGTGAAGATCGACAGCCCCTGATATTTCGCGGCCATCGCATGGATCAGCTCCATGGTCAGAACCGTCTTCCCTACACCCGCGCCGCCGAACATCGCCGCTTTGCCGCCATGCGCGAGCGGCGTCAGAAGATCCAGAACCTTGATCCCGGTTTCGAAGATGTCTGGACTGCCACTTCCGGTCTGCATAGCTGGAGGGTCATTGTGGATACTGCGCCGCGGAACGTCCGGCGGCAGGCCGGGACCATGATCACGCGGCAGACCGGTAACATCCAGCATCCGACCAATAACCGCCTCGCCTACCGGAACCTGAAGTGAAGCCCCCGTTGCGCGGACCATAACATGCCGCGCCAGACCTGACGTAGACATCAGGGCAACGGCCCTGACCGTCCGGGGATCAATATGGCTGTGCACCTCAAGGATCAACGCGCTCTCGCCGTCCCGCAAGACTTCGAGCGCTGAATTGATTTCAGGAAGATGACCTGCCGGAAAACGCACATCCACCACGGCTTCACGCACGGCAATGATTTCTCCGAGAGGAGAAACGGCGTCGGTTCCTGCTGGAGCAGCCATGGGCAGCGTCATCTCCTCTCCCCTCCTTCAGGCGCCCTGTATCACAGAGCATCTTTCGTGCCAGATCATAATAAACCCGCATTTCCGAACAGTCGATATTTGAATTAAAAAAGTGACGGAGTCATGAAATTATAATATACTCCTGATCTACATCAAATTCACTTCAGTCAGAACATAGAATTTGTCTCACAACAGGCCCCTGCCACCGTATCAGCACGGCGCCGAGACCACGTTTCCTGTCTCAAAACAGTCATGTTTCAACAGTCGCATCCCCTCGGGGACTCCCACAGGTTACCGAAAGGCAAACAACCCATGGATCAGTGATGTCTGAAACGACCATAGGCTCCCGCGCGGAGATCCCGGCTTTTTCGCGCCCCGACATGAGCGGGGGCAGCAAACCCCTTCATGTCGCACTCTTTTTTATCGTGCTGTTCGGCGCGCTGGGGTTCGCCGCGTTCAGCATCCTGCAGGATATGCATTCGGTCGGCGAAGGTGCCTTGGCAACAGGCACTTTCGTGATGCTTGGCATCGCCCTGATCATCGCGCTGGCTTTTGAATTCGTTAACGGCTTCCACGACACGGCCAACGCGGTCGCGACCGTCATCTACACCCGCAGCCTGCCGCCGCTCGTGGCCGTCATCTGGTCCGGTTTCTGGAACTTCCTCGGCGTCGCGCTCTCGACGGGTGCGGTGGCCTACAGCATCGTGACGCTTCTGCCGGTGGAGCTGATCCTTCAGGCTGGAAGCAGTGCGGGCTACGCCATGATCTTCGCCCTGCTAATCGCCGCCATCGTCTGGAATCTCATCACCTGGGCCTTCGGTATTCCCAACAGCTCGTCCCATGCGCTCGTGGGATCAATCATGGGTGTCGGTCTGGCCAACCAGCTGATGTCACCGACAGGAGCTGCCACACAGGGCGTGGACTGGGGACAGGTCGAAAAGGTTTTTGCCTCTCTTCTTTTCAGTCCGATCTGCGGGTTCTTCATGGCCGGAATTCTCCTCCTCGTCATGAAACTTCTGGTCCGCAACAAGGCGCTCTATCAGGCTCCCGAGGGCGACACCCCGCCGCCGCTGTGGCTCCGCGCGCTCCTGATTTTCACCTGCACGGGCGTTTCGTTCTCGCATGGTGGAAATGACGGACAGAAAGGCATGGGTCTGATCATGCTGATCCTGATCGGCGCGGCCCCCACGGCTTATGCGCTGAACCGGGCGATGCCTGAAAGCGCCATGCCGGCCTTCATCCAGTCGTCATCGGAAGCCGAGAAGATCTTCCTCACTCACGCTCCGAACCAGCCTGCTGCGCTGACGGCAGAAAATGCTCGTGAGATCGTAGGAGCTGGCCTGCGCGCCAAGTCCATCGCCTCCCCCGAAACCTATGATGCGCTTGCAGTTCTCAGCAACGACATCTCAACCTCGGTCAAGACCTACGGCTCCATGAAGGCCGTTCCCGCCGCGGCTGTCCCGAACGTCCGCACGGATATGTATCTGGTCGCTGACGCCATTCGCGTCATGGGGGAGGCCAGGGGCTTTACCCCGGCAGAAACGAAGTCCCTGAAGTCCTTCCAGTCCGAACTGTATCACGGCACACGTTTCATCCCGCTCTGGGTCAAGATTTCCGTCGCCATCGCGCTGGGGCTTGGCACAATGGTCGGATGGAAACGCATTGTCGTGACGGTCGGTGAGAAAATCGGCAAAACGCACATGACTTATGCCGAGGGCGCATCGGCGGAAATCGTGGCGATGACGACCATCGGCCTTGCGGAAGGATATGGCATGCCCGTTTCCACGACGCATATCCTGTCCAGCGGCGTGGCTGGAACCATGGCCTTCAACGGCTCGGGCATTCAGCTCTCCACCCTGCGCTCCATGGCGCTGGCCTGGGTCACGACCCTGCCTGCCGCCATGGCAATTGCCGGGATCCTGTACGTTCTGTTCCGTCAGATTTTCTGATCAGACCCTAACGTATTGTGCGGACTTCAGATCCGCACAATGCTGCTGGTACAGATGCCAGCTCAGCAGACAATGGGCATTCGGCGTATGGCGCGGAATCTCCTCCAGCGGCACAACACACACAGTCGTATGCTCGTGTTCATCCGCCAGCCCGGCTTTCCGGTTGAGTAACCCATCCATTTCCGCCCGCGTCAGAACTATATCGACGGCATAGAGCATCATTTCCTCACTGCTCCCGCCGGGCGAGAGGAAAACCGGTGTCTCCCGCAGCCTGTAGGGCTTTCCTGCTATCAGGTTAAGTCCTGTTTCTTCCCGTAATTCGCGAAGCGCGGCTATCTCCGCAGCTTCCCCATCAATTACGCCAGCAGGTAACGCCGCAACCATCTGTCCGACGGGAAGCCGTGCCTCACGCACGAGGACGACATATTTCTCGCCCCGCGCATCCTTTACGGTCAGGACAGGCATGATGGAAACCGTCGGATCCCGCAATACGGCAAAACAGGGCATTTTCGCCCCCTCGTTCCATGCATCAGCTTCAACGACAACAAAGCCGACACGCGCGCCGAACATCAGAACGTCACGGACAAGAACAGAACGGAGATCAAAACCGGACCGGGTCTTTTCGATCCAGCCTGAAAATTGCGAAGCCTGCAGGACTTTCTCCTGAAGCTCCGACGATATGGCAGCCGCAAAACGGACTGGAACATTCTGCTTCGTCATGACCGCTCCCCTCATCAGACGTTATGGAGAACCGTCTTCCATATCGCCCTTTGGAGCAACTCCGGAGCGGAGATCGGCCATGATACGGCGGTTATAGACTTCCCATGAGAACAGCAGTGTCAATCATCCTGTTCGAGAACCCCCATTCATTATCGTACCAGCTACAGATATGAACCATCTGGCCTTTCAGGATGAGGGTCGTCTGCGTCGCATCAAACGTGGAGGATGCGGGACTGTGATTGAAATCGCTGCTGACCAGCATCCCGTCGCTGTAATCCAGTATTCCCGCAAGTGCACCCTTGGATGCCTCATGGAAAACAGCATTCACTTCATCCACGGATGATGGAGCACGCGATGGCAGGAAATCGAGTGCGACCATCGAGACATTCGGTGTCGGAACCCGCAGCGACGATCCGGCGAGCCGTCCCTTGAGATGCGGCAGAACAAGATCGATCGCCTTGGCCGCGCCCGTGGATGTGGGGACCATGTTCAGCCCTGCTGCCCGCGCGCGTCGCAGGTCACGATGCCTGCGATCCACGATCTGCTGGTCCCCGGTGTAAGAATGGACCGTCAGCATGTAACCGCATTCCACGCCAAAAGCCTCATCCGCGACTTTCACAAGTGGAGCCAGACAGTTTGTCGTGCAGGAACCGTTCGAAACAACAGTCATACTTGGCCGGAGAGCATCATTATTCACCCCGTACACGATCGTCGCATCCACATCACTCGCCGGAGCGGAGATAAGGACCTTCCGCGCTCCCGCCTGCAACAGGGGCTGCACAGCCTGCTTTGACGTAAAAAGCCCCGAGCATTCCATAACGACATCCACGCCATCGAGGGCCACCGCCGCCGGATCACGCTCCGACGAAATGCGGATCGGCCCGTAATTCCGGCCATGCGCCTCCATCATCAACTGGTCGCCTTCAAGCTGGACCTTCCCTGAAAACCGACCGTGAATGCTGTCGTAAACCAGCATATGAACCTTGTCTTCGACGCTGCCTGGACCATTGATAACAACGGGAACAATGTCGGTCCGTCCGCTCTCGATAATACTTCTCAAGGTCAGACGCCCTATCCGTCCAAATCCATTGATCCCGATCTTGACTGTCACGATACCGTCTCCGTTTGGTGCCCCGATGTCGGGGCCTGTCCTTATGTGAGTGAGGATTGGCCTGCGCTTACAGACCGATGCGATTGAGGGGTTTGCCCGCCATGAGGTTCCGCTCGATCTGCTCAAGCGACACGCCACGCGTTTCGGGAACGAATTTCATCGTCACGAAAATGAAGACGAGGTTCAGCAGCGCGTAGAGCCAGAAGGTCTGCGCATTTCCCATCGCCGTGAGAAGCGACAGGAACGTGAGACCAACAATCATGTTGGTGCCCCAGTTGGTGAAGGTGGAGCATGCGATGCCGAAGTCACGCCCCTTGATGGGCTGCACTTCAGAGCACAGGATCCACACCAGAGGCCCGGCCGAAAATGCAAACCCGACGATGAAGCACAGTAGCATCGCGACAGCCGCGTAGCGCGCCAGGTCGCTGTTGCCCGTACCGAAATACAGCAGCATGCCAACCGTAAACATGCCGAGCGCCATCATGATGAAGCCCGCGATCAGCATGGGGCGCCTTCCCCAGCGGTCGACATATCCGATGGCGATGAACGTGGAGAGCACATTGACCAGCCCCACGATGACCGTGCCCCACAGCGCGGCGCTGGTGCCGAAGCCCGCCATCTCGAAGATATGCGGCGCGTAGTACATGACCACGTTGATGCCGGTGAACTGCTGGATCGCCTGAAGGGCCACACCCAGATAGACCGCGCGGCGGAAATTGGGGTTTTTCTTGAACAGCGTGTAGCCACCATCGGACTGCGCAAGCTGCTCGCGGATCTCGACAATCTCATCGCGGGCATGTGCATCATTGCCGCGCAAACCGTGCAGGACATCAAAGGCCTCGTCATGCCGTCCACGCAGCACCAGCCAGCGCGGGCTGTCCGGCAGGAACAGCACACCGATCAGAAACAGCACTCCAGGAACCCCCACGATCCCGAGCATCCAGCGCCACGACCCCGAATAGGCCAGCAGCGCATCGGAAATGAACGCCACCAGAATGCCCACCGTAATCATGAGCTGATAGACGGAAATCAAGGCTCCGCGATGCTGCTGATGGGCGATTTCCGAGATGTAAAGCGGTGCCGTAAAGCTCGCGACACCGATCGCCAGCCCGAGGACAACGCGTCCACCGATCAGCAGGGCAACGGAGGGCGCCAGAGCACACATCGCCGATCCGGAAATGAAGAGCAGCGCCGAAATGATCAGCAGCTTCTTGCGCCCCAAGACGTAAGACAGCCGCCCGCCACACAGCGCGCCCAGCGCCGCGCCTACCATCATGCCGGAGACAATGCATTCCTTGCCGAAATCATTGACCTGAAACTCGATCCCAATGAATTTCAGCGCCCCGGATATGACACCCAGATCCAGCCCGAACATCAGACCTGCCACCGCAGCCAGGGTGGCTACGAGGGCACTTCTGCCGTTGAGTGAAACGCGCGGAACGCTCTGTACGACGCCAACGTCACTCATGACCATCTTCCTCTTCTTGATCTTCTTGCATGATCGGAAGAAACACTTCGGCAGACATGGATTCCGAACCCTGCATGGATGCCGTTACTTGGATATTTGGACTTACATATTCGGGTAATTCGGGCCGTCCCCGCCCTGCGGCGGGGTCCAGACGATATTCTGGGACGGATCCTTGATGTCGCAGGTCTTGCAATGCACGCAGTTCTGGAAATTGATCTGAAAGCGCGGTTTGCCCGCATCTTCGACAATTTCGTAAACCCCGGCCGGGCAGTAACGCTGCGCCGGCTCGGCATAGACCGGCAGGTTCACCGTGATCGGAATATCAGCATTCCGAAGCTTCAGATGGCAGGGCTGGCCATCATGATGGTTGGTGAACGAGAACGCCACATTGGTTGCCCGGTCGAAGCTGAGCTTCCCATCCGGCTTCGGATAGGCAATCGGCGAAAAATCCGCAGCCTTTCCCGTCGCCGCCGCATCGGTCTTGTGATGATGCATTCTCCCAAACAAAGGCGCTCCGGTCACGGACGCCGTCCACATGTCCAGACCGCCCAGTACGATCCCGCCCGCCAGCCCATATTTTTCCCAGAGCGGCTTGACGTTACGAACCGTCTTGAGGTCGCGGGCGATTGGCCCTTCCCTCAGGGCCGTTTCATAAGCCGTAAGTTCATCGCCGCTCCGCCCCTCTAGGATTGCCGCATGAGCAGCTTCGGCAGCGTGCATTCCCGAATAAATGGCATTATGGCTGCCCTTGATGCGCGGAACATTCACAAGTCCCGCGGAACAGCCCAGCAGCGCACCGCCGGGGAAAACGACTTTCGGGATGGACTGCCATCCCCCTTCCGAGATGGCGCGGGCGCCATAGGCAATCCGCTTTCCACCTTCCAGCAGCCCGGCCATCAGTGGATGATGCTTGAAACGCTGGAATTCCCGGTATGGGTCGAGATAGGGGTTTTCGTAGCTCAGATGCACGACGAACCCGACACAGACCTGATTGTTGTCCAGATGATAGATGAAAGCGCCACCACCGGCATTGCGGCCTAAGGGCCATCCCATCGTGTGAACGACCGTCCCAGGTTTGTGCTTTGCCGGGTCCACCTCCCAGATTTCCTTCAGCCCAATCCCAAATTTCTGCGGGTCCTTACCGTCCGACAGACCGTAACGCTTCATAACCTGAAGCGCTAAAGATCCCCGCGCACCCTCGGCGATCAGCACATACTTTCCTGCCAGGATCATGCCGGGTTCGTAGTTCTCTCCCGGCGTCCCATCAGCATTCCGCCCGAATTCCCCCGCGATCACGCCCCGGATTTCGCGTTTCTCGCCATACACAAGCTCACTGGCCGCCATACCGGGGAAAATCTCGACGCCCAGCTCTTCTGCTGTTTCAGCAAGCCAGCGGCAGACATTGCCCAGCGACACGATATAATTGCCGTGATTGTTCATGAAAGGCGGCATAAGCCAGTTGGGAAGACGTGTCTGTCCCTTCTCGCCCAGGACATAGAAGCTGTCCGTCTCCACCGGCACGGTGATCGGTGCGTTCATGTCCCGCCACTCCGGTAGCAGAACATTGAGCGCGCAGGGATCAATGATCGCGCCGGAGAGGATGTGGGCGCCGACCTCGGATCCCTTGTCCAGCACGACGACGGACATTTCAGGGTCCAACTGCTTGAGACGGATGGCAGCGGATAGACCCGCCGGCCCGGCACCGACGATGACGACGTCATAGTCCATGCTTTCGCGTTCAATCGCCGTCATGACTTTTCTCTCTCTCCGAACGTGACACCGAGGCTGCGCATGGTCAGATCTTTGCTGTCAGTTCGGGCAGGACGGTGAACAGGTCCCCGACCAGCCCGTAATCGGCGACCTGAAAGATCGGAGCGTCCTCGTCCTTGTTGATCGCGACAATCACGCGGGAGTCCTTCATGCCAGCGAGATGCTGGATGGCGCCCGAGATGCCGACCGCGATATAGAGGTCCGGCGCCACGACCTTGCCGGTCTGTCCGACCTGCCAGTCATTGGGCGCATAGCCCGCATCGACTGCCGCGCGACTTGCGCCGACCGCAGCGCCAATCTTGTCCGCAAGAGTGGTAATGGCGTCGAAGTTTTCCTTCGACCCGAGACCACGACCACCTGAGACGATGATCTTGGCGGATGTCAGGTCCGGGCGTTCGGATGCGACCGTCCTGTCCTCGACCCACTGCGACAGGCCCGGATCTGCCGGAACGCTGACGGTTTCGACAGCGGCACTTCCGCCGCCCTGTGCAGCCGTGAACGCCGCTGTGCGGGCCGTGAAGACCTTGACGGGATCGGAGGATCGGATCGTCTGGATCGCGTTGCCCGCATAGATCGGTCGCTCGAATGTGTCCGCGCCGTGTACGGCTGTCACCTCGGACAGAACCATAACGTCCAGCAGCGCAGCGACACGCGGCAGGACATTCTTGGAAAACGCCGTCGCACCAGCGGCGATATGGCTGTAGTCTTTGGCCAGCGAGACGATGAGCGCGCTGACGGGCTCGGCAAGGCCATGCGCCAGAGACGCATCGTCCGCCAGAAGAACCTTCGACACACCCGCCAGTTTCGCTGCCTCGTCGGCCGCTGCCGCGCAGTTCTCGCCCGTGACGAGAACATGCACGTCGCCCAGTGTGGCAACCGCTGTCAGGGTCTTGGCGACCGTATCCGTCCCGAGGCGACCGTCATTGACTTCGGCAAGTAGCAGAACAGACATCAGAGGACTCCTGCTTCATTCTTCAGTTTCGACACCAGTTCGTCGACAGACCCGACCTTTATGCCGGCCTGACGCTGCGGTGGCTCGACTGTCTTGAGAACTGTCAGACGCGGGCGAACCTCGACCCCGAGCGTGTCGAGCGACACTTCTTCGAGCGGCTTCTTCTTCGCCTTCATGATGTTGGGCAGCGCTACGTAGCGGGGTTCGTTCAGACGCAGATCCGTCGTCACCACAGCCGGAAGCTTCAGCCTGATGGTCTGAAGACCGCCATCGACCTCACGCGTCACCAGTGCAGACCCGTCCTCGAGCGTCAGGGACGAAGCGAAAGTCCCCTGCCCCCAGCCGAGCAACGCGGCGAGCATCTGACCGGTCGCATTCATGTCGTTGTCGATCGCCTGTTTGCCTGCGATGACGAGGCCCGGCTGTTCGTTCGCAACGACCTTGCTCAGGATCTGCGCCACCGAGAGCGGCTCCAGATCCACGTTCACGTCATCCGTTGCTGTGACGAGAATGGCGCGGTCTGCTCCCATGGCGAGGGCAGTCCGCAGCGTGTCCTTCGCCTGCGCGACCCCGATGGAGACGACGACCACTTCGGTCGCCACACCTTTTTCCTTGAGACGAATGGCCTCTTCGACCGCGATTTCGTCAAAGGGATTCATGGACATCTTGACGTTCGCCAAGTCGACGCCAGACCCATCCGGCCGGACGCGGATGCGGACGTTGTAGTCGACGACCCGTTTCACAGGGACGAGGATCTTCATGATACTCTCCGTTCTCAGCAGATATCGCGGAAGCGCTGTATCATCACATCCAGCACTTCAGCCGGATCGCGCTTCCACCAGTTGTTTGCAGAAAAAATTTCGACTTCGCAGAACCCGGCATAACCCGCGCGTTCCACCCCCGCGCGCAGACCTTTCAGATCTGCCACGCCGTCCCCCATCATCCCGCGATCCAGAAGAAAATCCGTCGTGGGAACCAGCCAGTCACACAGATGAAACCCCATGATGCGCGTACCGGCCCGTTCGAGCTGACGCGGGAGGTCGGTGTCCCACCACACGTGATAGACATCGACCGCCACGCCCAGCGTGTCGGAGTTGAGGGCGTCGCAGATATCCAGGGCGTCACGCAGCGTCGGCAGGCAGGAACGATCCCCGCCATACATCGGATGCAGCGGCTCCAGCGCCAGCTTCACCCCCCGATCAGCCGCATACTCCAGCACCGCGGACAGACGGTCCGTGACAATATCGAGGCTCTCCCTGACCCCCTTGGTGCCGGGTTCGACACCACCCACCACGATGGTCAGGATTCCCCCCCCCAGATCGGCGGTTTCGTCGATGGAACGACGGAAATCATCCACGACCGCCTGCCGCCCCTGTGGCGCCAGCGGCCCCACGAGAAACGGCGAGCGGCACAGCCCCACGACCTCCACTCCTGCCCGCCGGGCATGCTGCCCGATAGCCGAAGCCCGGCCCTGAAGTTCCGGACGCCAGAAGACGATGCCGCCGATGCCACGCTCGGCGCAGGCGTCGATCGTCCGTTCAGCGGACCATCCGGCCCCTGCCCCCAGCATATTATGGCCGAGGGTCGCGGTGTTCAGAGCCAGCGCGGAATGATCATGGGTGAAGTCGCGCATCAGTCAGCCCCGTAGAGCGACAGAAGCGAATTCATGCGGCGGACGGCCAGTTCCGGATTACGGAGCAGGCCGCAGCCATCCGCCAGCCGGAAGATATCCGTGAAATACGGCAGCGGCCGCATGGACTGCGCGCCGCCCAGCATGATGAAGTGATCCTGAAAGCCGTTCAGCCACGCCAGGAACACCACACCCGTTTTGTAATACTGGGTCGGAGCCTTGAAGATTACCCGGGCAAGCGGAACCGTGGGGTCCAGCGCCGCGCGGAAAGCAGCCTTGTCACCTTCGCCGAGTTTGCTCACCGCATAGGCAGCCAGTGGCGCCAGCGGATCGAACACACCCAGAAGCGCATGGCTGAAGCCCTGCTCGTCGCCCTCGATCAGTTCCGGGTAATTGAAGTCATCCCCGGTATACATTTTCACGCCTGCCGGGAGCAGACGGCGCATCCGGATTTCCTTGTCCTTGTCCAGAAGGGAAATCTTGATTCCGTCTACCTTGGAGACGTTCTGCCCGATCATTTCCAGCACGGTTTGCAGCGCCTGATCGAAGCTGTTCGTGCCCCAGTATCCCGCAAGAGCGGGATCGAACGCTTCGCCCAGCCAGTGCAGGACGACCGGTTCGTCGCAGGCGGAGAGCACTTCGCGGTAGACGCGCAGATAGTCCGCCGGTCCCTTCGCGACCCGAACGAGTGCCCGGCTCGCCATCAGGATGATCCGGCCACCAACCGCCTGAATGGCCTCGACCTGTTCCAGATAGGCACGGATGACCGCATCCACGTCCCGCACGCCTGCCAGGTCCAGATGGTCGGTTCCGCAGCCATTGACGACATCGGCGTCGGGCAGCTCCGCCTTCGTCTGGCGGATCAGTTCCAGCGCCATGGGCCAGTCCAGACCCATACCGCGCTGGGCGGTATCCATGGCTTCGGCAATACCCAGCCCCAGACCCGAGAGATAGCGGCGGAACTCCATCGTCCGCTCCCAGTCGATCGCGACGGATCCAGATGGATCCTTCCCTGCATAGGGATTGGCGACGACATGCGCTGCGGAATAGACGATCCGTGCCGGATTGCGGCCCAGTGTTCCTGTCGGTGCGGGTGTTCCGATCAGGTGATAGTCCGTCTTCCGGCCGGTTTCATCGGGAAGAATGATTTTCATGACCGTTCTCAGAAACGCGGCACAAGCATTCCGGCATCCGCCGAAATCACCTGGCCTGTGGTGTAGGGAAGTCCGCCCGAAGCGAGGGTTGCGATGATGCCGCCCATGTCTTCTGGCTCGCCGACGCGCGGCAGCAGGGTCAGTCCGTCCACCGCACGCTGGCGGTAATGCTCGATTACCGCTGCCGTCATGTCAGTCGCGATCAGACCGGGCTGGACGTCATAAACCGCGATGTTTTCCGGCCCGAGCCGCACGGCCAGAGCCTTGGACACCATCGCTGCGGCCGCTTTGGAAGCGCAGTATTCAGAGCGCTGGACCGCTACGGCCGTGGCGTTGGACGACGTCACATTCACGATGGAATGAAACAGGCCCGCGGGACGCGACCGCGACAGGAGCAGCTTCGCAAAAGCCTGCGAGAGGAAAAACAGTGCCTTGGTGTTCACCATCAGGCAGCGGTCCCAGCTCGCTTCGCTCACATCCAGCAGGTCACCGCGCTGAAGGACGCCGACGCCGGCGTTGTTCACGAGCGTCGTCAGCGGCCCGAGTTCGGCCTCGACCTGCGCCAGCTTTTCCGCGTGGACAGACAGATCCGTGATGTCGAATGGGAGCGCCATGACGGACGCTCCGGTTTCGGACAGACGGCTGACGGCTGAGCGCAGTTCCTCGTCATCGAATGGTCCGTTGACCGCTAAAGCGAAGCCCCGTTTCGCCAGAGCCTGCGCCGTCGCGAAACCGATACCCCGTGAGGAACCGGTGACGAGAGCAACCTGTGTCATGCCCGTGCGCCTTTACGGAGCAGCTCACGCGCGATGATCATGCGCTGGATCTGGTTTGTACCTTCGTAGATCTGGGTGATCTTGGCATCGCGGTACAGACGCTCGACCTCGAAGCCACGGATATAGCCCGAGCCACCAAAGACCTGCACGGCATCGGCCGTCCGGGCCACCGCCATGTCGCCGGCGAAGCACTTGGCCATGGAGCACGCGCGCGTGGCGTCCTGCCCGCGATCGATCTTTGTAGCGGCCGAATGGACCAGAAGCCGCGCGGCCTCGATATCCTTGGCCATGTCGGCCAGCAGCCACTGCACGCCCTGGAATTCGGAGATGTGCTTGCCGAACTGCTTGCGCGTTCCGGCGTAGTCCACAGCCGCTTCAAGCCCGGCCTGAGCGATGCCGACAGCGAGCGCGGCGATCCCGACGCGGCCCTTGTCGAGCACGCTCATCATCATGTGGAAGCCACGGTTCATCTCGCCCAGCAGCGCATCGCCGCCCAGACGGACGTCCGAGAAATCCAGCGCGCCGACCTGGCTCGCGCGCTGACCCATCTTGTGTTCCTTGGGGCCACGTTCGACGCCCTTGGCATGCAAATCCACGATGAAAATGGACATACCGCGGTTGCCCGCTTCCTTGTCGGTCCGCGCCAGAACAAAGCCCGTATCGGCGACCGGCGCGTTGTGGATCCAGATTTTGCCGCCGTTGAGAACCCAGCCCTCCCCGTCACGCACGGCCGTCGTGCGGATACCGGAGACGTCGGTGCCGGCCTCGGGCTCCGTAATACAATAGGCGACCTTGCGCTTCATGGAGAGGATGTCGGGCAGCATCTTCTGCTGTTCCGGCGTTCCGTGACGCACCAGAAGCGTCGAGATCAGTTCCACCAGACCGCACTGATCGGCCACGCTGGCATAGCCACGGGAGAGTTCTTCCATCACGACCGCATAGGTCAGCGTATCAAAACCCGGTCCGCCGAGTTCCTCGGGCACAGCAATGCCGAACAGGCCCAGCTTGCCCATTTCTTCATAAATTTCTGCGGGGAATCGCTCTTCGCGATCCAGCGCCTCTGCGGCGGGACGGATAACGTTATCCACGAAAGACCGTGTCGTTTCGCGGACTTCTTCCTGCATTTCGTTCAGAAACATAGCCGACTCCACATAAGTAACTAACTAGATGGTTACTATTGAAAACTGTTAAAGACTACGGCTTTCGCCACACTAACCGATCAATCATTATTGAAGCTTTCCGAGCCGGTCCTAGCGAACCAGTACGGCTCTGAAATCATTGACGTTTGTCCCGGTCGGGCCTGGCACAAACAGGTCTCCCAGCGCCTCGAACGCGGTGTAGGCGTCGTTCTCCATCAGGAGATCCGTGGGGTTGAACCCCTTCTCCCGCAGGCGCTCCATACTGACGCCATCCGCGAACGCCCCGGCGTTGTCTTCCGAACCGTCAATCCCATCGGTATCCGCTGCCAGAGCCGAGAACGGCAAACCTTCCGCCGCCAGCGCAAATGCCAGCAGGAACTCGGTATTGCGACCGCCCCGACCACCCTGCCCGCGTATGGTGACGGTGGTTTCCCCCCCTGACAGGATGACGACCGGGCGACGGAAGGGACGCCCGCGCAGAATGACTTCCCGCACCAGAGCGGCATGAACCTTGGCGACGTCCCGGGACTCCCCTTCGATCGCGTCCGACAGGATCACGGGATAAATCCCCGCCTGCCGCACCTTTTCCGCCGCTGCTTCCAGCGACAGATGTGCCGAGGCGATCACGCGCACTTCGTTTCTGCTGAACACCGGATCGGTTGCCAGTGGTGCGCGACCTTCTTCCCCATCCAGCCAGGACTGGATCTTCTCCGGCAGACGCAGTTTCCATGTCTTCGCCAGACGACGGGCATCTTCCCGCGTTCCCAGATCCGGCACGGTAGGCCCGGAAGCCACCTGTGCGGGATCGTCAAACGGAACATCCGACACCACGAGAGATACGACTTTCGCCGGAGCCGCCGCAGCCGCCAGGCGGCCGCCCTTGATGCCGGAGACCTGCTTGCGGATGCTGTTCATGACGGAAATCGGCGCACCAGACGCGAGAAGGACGCGATTCAGTTCGGCCTCATCTTCAAGCGTCATGCCCGGCGGCGGGGATGGCAGAAGAGCCGACCCGCCACCACAGATGAGCGCCACGACAAGATCGTCCGGTCCAAGCCCTTTCACAGCCTCGAAAAGCGCCTCCGTGGCTTTCAGGCCGGCTTCGTCCGGCACCGGATGAGAGGCTTCCAGCACACGGATGGACTGCGTCGGGCAGACATTGCCGTAACGCGTGACCACGACGCCGCTGAGCGGGCCTTTCCAGACGCGCTCAAAAGCCGCGGCCAGCTGGGCCGCGCCTTTTCCGGCCCCGACCACAACCGTCCGTCCTTTCGGGGGCTCGGGCAGATGTGCCGCCAGGATCTGCTCCGGCTCGGCCGCGCCAACGGCAGCGTCGAAGAGTCCTGTCAGAAACATGCGGTCCTGAAGCATCATGGTCAGTTCCTGTCTGTCCGTCTGGCGCGAGGGGTGAAGGTCACAGGGGCAGTCCCATGGGTTCATCACGGAACAGGGCCGCGTCCATGTCCTTCAGATCGGGCGAGACTTCGAGGTGAGCCGTTGCCTGATCCAGAATGTCCCGCTGCAGGTCGATCCCTGGCGCGATTTCAGTGACTGTCAGCTTGCCATCCAGCAGCCGCAGAACGCAACGCTCCGTCACATAAGTGATCTCCTGCCCGGTTTCGGTGGCGCGACCACCGGAAAAGCTGACCTGAGACACTTCGGGCACGATCTTCGCGATCTTGCCTTCCCTGTCGATCACAAGACGCCCGTCCTCGATATGCATCTTCGCCCCGGCATTGAAATTGCCCGAGAAGATGATGCGCTTTGCACGCGCCGTGATGTCAACAAATCCCCCGGCTCCCGCCGTGCGATGCGGCGTGGCGGCGAGACGGCTGACATTCACCGAGCCGTTCTGTCCGATCTCAAGAAATGACAGCAGGGAGCAATCGAAGCCGCCCGCCTGAAAATAGGAGAACTGGTGAGGCGACGCGACAAAGGCCTCGGCATTACTGGCGCAGCCGAACTTGAAGTCCAGCAACGGAATACCGCCCACGGCCCCCTGTTCGATCACCCAGGTGACCGCGCCATGCCGTCCCTCTTCCAGAAGGATACGCGGGACGTTCGCGGAAATGCCAAAACCGATATTCACGGCCCAGCCCTGTTTCAATTCCTGCGCCACGCGACGCGCCATGACTTTCGAGGGGCTGAAATCCGGGATATCGAACGTCGAGAGCGGACGGAAAATCTCGCCAGAAATGGCGGGATCGTAAGCCGTGGCAGTTGTCTGAAGCTGGTCCGGAGCCTCGACGATCACGTCTACCAGAATACCCGGAACCTTGACGTCATGCGGCTTCAAAGTGCCCTGCGCGGCCACCCGACGGACCTGCGCAATCACGAGACCGCCGTTATTATGCGCCGCCAGAGCCATTTCCATGGCCCCAAGTGTGGCCCCCTCCTGCTCAAACGTCAGGTTGCCGTTTTCATCGGCGGTAGAACCACGGATGATCGCTACATCCGGACGCAATGCGGGGAAGTACAGCCAGTCCTCGCCCTCGAAATCCATGTGGCGGACAAGCGGGTTCAGCCGTGCCGTCTCATTCATCGCGCAGCCATCACGCTTCGGGTCCGCGAAGGTATCAAGCCCGACCTTGGTCAGCACGCCAGGACGCTTTGCAGCCCCTTCCCGCAGCATGTCGAAAATCACGCCGGACGGAACATTGTAGGCGGCCAGATCTTCCGCCTGAATCCGCTGCCAGATCAGCGGCGGCTCGGCATTGCTCGGCCCCGAAGGATAGGACCCGCCGATGATCTTCGTGATCATGCCCGGACGGGCGAGATGGTCCACGCCCTTGGTACCGAACATGTCGCCCGCGGCAATCGGATGAATAGTCGTCAGTTTCGCCGGCGATTTCGTGGCTTCGAAACGCTGCCCCAGTGCCTCGAGAACCGCGTCAGGACACAGAAGTCCCGAAGACGAATTGACGGCAACCATGGCTCCGTCCCTGATGAGGCTCACAGCCTCGGCCGCTGTCCTGACTTTCGTCATGTTCCAATGCCTTTGTATCTAACTGGTTAGTTACTATAATTCCGAATAAAAAAGCCCAGCCTGACAGCACGGCTTTTCCGCTATCCCGTGTTTTCAGCTAGTGCGGGAGACCCCGGTTCAGGCGTTCCCCTGAATGAAATCCGCCGCCCGCTCGCTGATCATGATCGTCGCCGCATTCGTGTTGGACCCCAGCAGCGAGGGCATGACCGAGCTGTCGCAGATCCTGATGCCTTCAAGGCCGTGGACTTTCAGGCGCGGATCGACGACCGACATGTCATCCCGACCCATCTTGCAGGTGCATGTCGGGTGATAGGAGGTTCGGCCATGTTCACGCGCATAGTCCCGATACATCTGCATCGTCGGCTGTTTACCGCTAAAGAAGCAGGTTTTCCTGATATGCTTCTGCAAGGATGGCTGGGAGAACATCTCGTAGCTCAGCCGCACACCTTCCGCAGAGGTTTCAAGATCGGCCGGGTCCCCCAGAAAATTGGGATCGACCATTGGATTGAGCCTTGGATCCGCCGAACGCAGCCGGACGGTTCCACGTGACTTCGGCCGCAGCACATAGCTGTTGAGCGTGATGCCGGACGTTCCCTTGGGAACAGACGTCACCCCGGCTTCCGCCCCTGCACCGGCAAGAAAATGAAACTGGAGATCGGGCACTTCCGAAGACGGGTTCGAGTACCAGAATGCACCGCCTTCAACTACGTTGGACGCAACGGGTCCGGAGTTGAACATCGTGTATTCGAGACCCGCCCAGAGCATCCAGTGCAGCTTGCGGTACTTATCGAAGCTCTCATCCGTTTTGAGTTCAGCCACGATATCCACACCGAAATGATCCTGAAGGTTTTCCCCCACGCCAGGCAGATCCTGAACGACGGAAATTCCCTTTTCCCGCAGATGCGCGGCAGGCCCGACGCCTGACAGCATCATAAGCTTTGGCGTTCCGATGGCGCCTGCGGTCACGACGATTTCCTGCGTGGCCTCGGCCGTCTCAAGAGTGCCATTTGCTATGTACTGCACACCCGTAGCCCGCGTTCCATCGAACACGATTTTCAGAACCAGTGCACGCGTCACGACCGTCAGGTTTTTCCGTCCCAGCGCCGGACGCAGATATCCCACAGCCGTGGAGCAGCGTCGGTTGTTCCGGATGGTCATCTGATAGATGCCTGCCCCGGCCTGCGATGCGCCGTTGAAGTCAGGATTGTAGGGCAGCCCCAGTTCCTGACAGCTCTGCACGAAGGCGCGGCTGGTGGGGTTCGGCTCTGCGAGATTGGAAACTCCCAGCGGTCCGTTCGTGCCATGCCAGTCGCCTGCGAAAATCGCATTTTCTTCGGAGCGGATGAAGTATTTCTGGACGTCCCTAAAGCTCCAGCCATCCGCACCTTCCGCAGCCCAGCGATCGAAATCGGACGGATGTCCACGCGTAAAGACCTCCGCATTGATGGACGACCCACCACCCAGAACCCGCCCCTGCACATAGGGGATCTGCCGGTTATTCGCATTTTTCTGCGGTTCCGTCAGAAGATCCCAGGTGTGCGGGCCAGTGGTCATCTTTGCGAAGCCGACCGGCATGTGGATCAGGGGATGCGTGTCCCGCCGGCCTGCCTCGATGAGACAGACACGGACGGAAGGATTTTCGGAAAGGCGGGCTGCGAGAACACAGCCAGCCGAACCGCCACCGACAACGATGTAATCAAAGCCGCTCGTCATTACGAAATCCAGTGCGAACGTTTGCCAGTCTCGATATGGACAGACTTGATCTGCGTGTATTCCTCGACGCCATACAGGCCGGACTCACGCCCCCATCCCGACTGCTTGAAACCACCCAGGGGCGTCTCAGGACCACCGCTCATGATGGTGTTGACCCAGAAACGGCCGGCGCGAACGCGACGGGTCACAGCGAGCGCCTTGTTGATATCCTTGCTCCAGACCGATGCAGCGAGGCCGTAAACCGTGTCATTGGCGATTGCGATCGCCTCATCGACGGTGTCGAAATGGAAGGAGGCCAAAACCGGGCCAAAGATCTCGTCACGCGCGATGCCCATGGACGGCTTCACATCCGTAAACAGCGTCGGCTGGATGTACTGGCCCTTGCCGAAATCGACGATCCCGCCACCGCAAAGCAGTTTGGCGCCCTCGGCCTTGCCCTTCGCGATATAGTCCAGAATGGTCTTGTTCTGCGCTTCCGTCGTGATGGCGCCGATCTGCGTCTCCGGATCAAACGGGTCTCCGACGCGGATCTTTTCCATTTTCGCGACAACCAGACGTTCGAACTTCTCGGCAACGGAGCGTTCAACGATCAGGCGGCTCGATGACACGCAGCACTGTCCGGTGTTGAAGCTGATTCCGAACGCCACCGCATCGGCCGCATCTTCGAGATCGCTGTCAGCAAACACCACGATGGGGTTTTTGCCGCCCAGTTCGAGCCCGAGCTTCTTGAGGTTGCTGTCGGCCGCCGCATGAATGCAGGACTTGCCGACCCCCGTGGAGCCGGTGAAGGACAGCATGTCGATGTCCTGATGCTCCGTCATAGCCTGACCAATCGTGCGGCCCGTTCCCGTTACAACATTGAACACGCCTTTCGGCAGACCTGCATCCGCAAGAACTTCCGCCAGAAGAAGCGTCGTGGCGCTCGTCACCTCGGCAGGCTTCACGACCAGCGTGCAGCCGGAAGCAAGAATGAACGGTGCGCGCTCGCACAGGATCATGAACGGGAAGTTCCATGGCGTGATCAGACCCACGACGCCGATTGGCTCCCGAAGGACCATGCCGAACAGCCCTTCCCCCAGATTGTTAAACGTATCGCCGTGCAGGAGACGCGCGGCACCTGCAGCCATCTCGAAACAGGCGATACAGTGATCGATCTCACCCTTGGCCTGGCTGATGGGTTTGCCGTTTTCGAGAACCTCCCAGTAAGCAATGTCGTCGCGACGCTCGCGCAGCAGCCCGGCAACCTTCAGAAGAACCGCTGCACGATCCGCAGAGGGCAGACCCGACCAGCTTCCATTCTCAAATGCGCGACGGGCAGCAGCTACGGCCTCGTCAAGGTCTTCACGGGTGCAACGCGGAATACGGGTGACGGGAACATCATGAGCCGGCGAAGACCGATCGAAGAATTCCTGACCTGCGCGCCATTCTCCATCAATAAAGAATCCGAACTCACGCGGCTTTAACGGTAAAGAAATGTTCTTTGCGACAACATTCATGAGACTTCTTCCTGCTGACTGTGGGGCCGTCATCCCTTTTTTCAATGTACAGCCCGATTTTTATTCTTCTGACCTGGAAACCCCGAGAGATATTACAACGTACAATTTCCGTTCCCGGACGATCCTCACTTGCATTTGACCGGAGGCGCTCGGGTTCCAACTTCCTAACGCCTAATGCACCGTATAGTTACTTACACATATCGCAGGGGTGCACCAGTATGAAATCACGTTACGTTGATATTTTTTCTCACTTTAAGTGTGATTTTGTGGGCTGCTTTTCTTTTTGGGCGGTTTCCCTCAAAAAGAGCGTCCATATTGAGTGCGGAACAAGCCCCTGATGCCCCTTGAGAAAAGCAGACCGTCCTCCTCTACGAAAAAGCGTGTCAGGGACGCAGAGGCCACAAAATTACGCATTCTCGAAGCGGCCAAGAAGGAATTTTCGAGGAACGGCCTTGAAGGTGCGCGGGTCGATGCCATCGCCCTGGATGCCAAGGCCAACAAGAGAATGCTTTATCACTATTTCAAAAGTAAGGACGGCCTCTTCAGGACGGTTCTGGAGCGGGAATACCTCAATATCCGGGCAGAAGAGACCAAACTGGATCTCGAGAACCTGCCCCCCAGAACAGCCCTCGAAACCCTCGTCCGCTTCACCTGGGAATATTATATCGCCAATCCCGAGTTCATCACCCTCGTGAACAGCGAAAACCTCTGCCAGGCTGCCCATATCAAGAATTCCCCCACCCTGAAGACGATCAGTCAGAAATTCGTCCGCCGCATTCAGTCACTTCTGGATCGGGGTATTCGGGAGAATGTCTTCCGCGAAGGCATCGATGCAGCACAACTGAACATCACGATTGCCTCGATAAATTACTATTATTTCACGAACCGATTCACCGGATCGGTAATCTTCGAACGGGATTTTACGGCGCCCGAGGCTTTGAAAGAAAGAATTACCTTTAATATCGAAACGATATGTCGCTTAGTTTGCAAGAACTAAGGATGTTTTTTTATTATGAAAATCTCCCCTTACCCCCATGAATTCAGGGTCTATTTCTCCATACAGCACGGTAAATATTGAATTTGGGTTACAAATCATAATCTCGCCTCGTCATTTTTTGCTTGCATCATCGATCAATGTAACGTCTATCTGATCGTGGCAGGTGCTCTTAAGCGAGTTTTCGACGCGTGTTGCGTCATTCGTTCTCCTTAAGTGTTATGATTTCGTGCGTATTTTGTGCACGACTGCTATTGTTAAAAAGGAGCCTCGTTATGGCAACAGGCACCGTAAAATGGTTTAACTCCACCAAGGGCTTTGGTTTCATCCAGCCTGACAACGGTGGCCAGGATGCGTTCGTTCACATCTCTGAACTCGAGCGCGCCGGAATGCACACCCTCAACGAAGGTCAGCATGTCTCTTACGAGCTCGAGTCTGGCCGCAACGGCAAAACGTCGGCAGTGAGCATCAAGGCAATCTGATTGCCCTGATGTACATTCCGATGTGCAGAGAGCCGCCCGTAAGGGCGGCTTTTTTTATGCCTATTTTTTGGCGGTTTTCCGCTGTTTGTGCGCCGTGTTTTCCGCTTCGATCATGCTCACAAATGCATCGGCGGCAGGGCTTGTGTAGCGTTCCCTATGACGCAGGCCGTAGAAAAAACGATTTTCCGGAACCGTTGAGGCTTCATGCAGCGTCCCTGCCAACAGCGCCGGGGCAACAACCAGTGATGAGAGCGCCCCGATCCCTGCTCCGGCTTCGATAGCCGTACGAACGCTCTCGTTTGATGGCAGAACAAGGCTTACCTTCAGTTCCTCCTGCCTGATCCCAAGTTTTCCAAGATAATGCTCGAGTGCGGCCCGTGTGCCCGATCCTGGCTCCCGCATGACCCAGACCTGTTTTCGCAGCCAGTCCCGGTCAGCATGGTCAGGAACTGTGGCATCGGCCTGAACAATGGTCAGATGATCTTTCCCCAGAGGCCACTGGGCCAGAGCGGGATCATCGATAATTGCCTCCACGATCCCCAGTTCCGCCTCGCCTTCCCGGACTCTCCGCGCGGCCTCTTCAGTATTGCTGATAGCAAGCTCGACCGTAATTTGCGGATATTTTTTCCGAAACGCGGCCAGCATGGATGGGATCCAGTACGCGGCGATAGTCTGGCTGGCGACGGCCCGAAGCATTCCACGCCTGAGGCCGCTGATTTCGTCGAGAACGTTTTCAGCTGCCGCGGCCTGAGCGACGACCGCGCGGGCTTCCGGCAGAAACAGACGTCCCGCCTCGCTGAGCTGGATGCCTCTTCCTGCCCGGTGGAACAGCTTTACGCTGTAGCGCTCTTCCAGAGCCGCAATAGCCGCCGAGACTGCCGACTGGGTGACATTCATCGCCCGGCTCGCGGCGGTGACATGTTCGCGTTCGGCAACAGCGATGAAGAGACGAAGCTGATCAAGGGTCATGCGCAATGGATAGCATAACCAATCTGTTTTTCTGATCGGAACTATGAAATTTATGAGTTGGATTGATGGGTTGGTTTCTCCCTAAATCTTCACGATCAAGGAGAGCGTATCGTGAAGATTCCATCGCCCGCGAGAGGCCTCGTGTCCCGCTTCCCCGGAACGGCCCTGTGCATCGGTATTGCGCTTGTGGCTTACGGGCTCGAGGACATGGAAAGGATCGTAATTGGGAAAGTCTTCCTGGAGACCCTGAATATCGCGCTTATTCTCGGCGTCCTCTTCCGATCGTCCTGTAAACCGGCGGCCGTTTTCCGTAGCGGAATCAGATTCTGCTCGAAGACGCTCCTCAATATTGCGATCGTGCTTCTGGGCACGAGTTTCAGCCTTCGTGCCGTCTGGTCTGCTGGGCCTGAAATCCTGCTCGCCGTTTTAGGGATCGTGATGTTCAGCATCATGTTCACCTGCTGGGCTGGGCGGATCAATGGCCTGTCCGGGAAGCAGACCCTTCTTGTCGCCTGCGGCGACTCCATCTGCGGCAATTCCGCCATCATGGCCGCAGCCCCCGTAATCCACGCGACAGAGGAGGATGTCGGCGCGACGATCGCCTTTACTGCGGCAGGAGGGCTGCTGGTTGTTCTCGGGCTGCCTGTCCTGCTTCCTTTGCTGCACATGCCCGGGACTGCCAACGGCACTGTCGCTGGCCTGACAGTCTATGCAGTGCCACAGGTCGTGGCGGCGTCTGCTCCATTCGGGATGGCTGCACTGCATGTCGGAACGCTCGTCAAGCTGATGCGCGTTCTGATGCTGGGGCCGGTCTGCGCCGTTCTGTCACTGGCCGCAGGCCGTAAGAAGGACGCGGGCGGACTGTCGATTTCTTTCGCCCTCGTGCCTTGGTATATTGCCGGTTTCATGGGGATGATCGTTATCCGTTCTCTCGGGGTCATCCCGGAAACCTGCATCACTCCCCTCAGTCAGGCAGCCACTTTCCTGACTGTTCTGGCCATGGCGGCCCTTGGGCTGGGGATCGATATCCGTTCGATCCTTCAGGCCGGGCGGCCGCTGGTTCTGACAGTCGTGATGTCCCTCAGCGGTCTCATCGGCGCCAGTATTATGCTGGTCCGGATTTTGAACTGCCCGTAAGGCGCTTCAGCCCTGCGACTGGTAAACCTGACCGTACCGGTTCTCCAGATAGGCAGACAGCGGGATATCTTCCTGACGGACGAAACCTTTCGACGGGATTTTTCCATCGGCGAGAAGGTCCAGAACCGCGCAGATGGATCCCGCGGTCGTGAGCTGAATTGCAGTGCGGTATCCACCCATGAATTCCCGCGCCTGAATAGTGCGGGCCAGAGTTTCCTGCTGTTGTCGGCCATCGCGCATTCCCGTCACGATCACCGACAGCACCACGAGATCCTGCGCGGTTCCGGGAATGGCCTGTGTCAGAATATCCTGAAGGATATGCCGCCGTTCCGACAGGCGCAGATCTGACAGAAGAACCTTCATGATATCGCGATGGCCCGGATAGCGCATCGTGCGGTAATCAAGTTCCCGGACCCGACCATCATAGGTTTCGCACAAAGAGCCAAGGCCACCGGATGTGTTGAAGGCCTCATAGGTGACACCATCTACGCCCATGGTCTCCATCCCCTCAAGCGCGGGAACCAGAACGCGCCGCCCGTTCACGATCGCCTCACACGGCTCGATATATTCGTTGATGAGACCTTCGGTACTCCATGTCAGGTTATATCCCAGAGCATTGGACGGATATCGCGGCAATGCGCCAACGCGCAGGCGGATCGTATCGACCTCGTCAAAATGTCCCGCCAGATCATGCGCGGCGATGGAAACGAAGCCCGGCGCCAGACCACATTGCGGAATAAACGCATGGGACGCCCCTTCGGCCAGCGCCTTCACGTCCCGGGTGGACGCAACGTCCTCGGTCAGATCCAGATAATGCACCCCCGCAGCAGCGGCAGCGCGGGCGACAGTGCGTGTCAGGTGGAAGGGAAGCGCGGACAGGACCGCGAACTGTCCCTTCAGCAGATCCGGATCAAGACCCTGAGCGATATCCGCGGTCTGGCGTGCAATACCTTCGGGCAGTTTCAGGCTGTTGAGATATGCCGCGTGACAGTCAAGCAGTGTCACACGGTAGCCACCATGATGAAGAAGCTCCGCAATGGCGGAACCGATCTTGCCCGCACCTGCAACCGTAACCTGTTTCATGATCATATCCCGTTCCGGAAGTGTTACGGACAGGATCAGGGTCAAGGCCGACGAACCTCAAGCGGCATCATGACGGCATAAGGCCATTCCATTCGGCAGATTGCCGTTTATAACAGGCAGAATGACGGATCCGATTGACCAGGCGCTTCTCGATATCTTACGGCGCAATGCGCGAACCCCTACAGCCGCACTGGCACGGCGGCTGGGAATATCACGCACGACTCTGCAGGGGCGCATGGAACGTCTGGAACGACAGGGACGGATCCGGGGCTATACGCTTCTTGAAAGTCCGGATGAGGATCTGGTGCGCGCCCATGTCTCGATCGTCATCACGCCGCGCCACAGCCAGAAAGTGGAGCGGGACCTGAAAACCCTTCCTGAACTGCGCGAGCTGCATGCCGTCAGCGGTGCCTCGGACCTGATTGCCCTACTGGGGGCCGCCACGACCGAAAACATCAATTGCGCCATTGACGATATCGGACAGATGGAAGGCGTGGAGCGGACCGTATCGGCCATCATTCTCTCGACGCGCTTTCGGAAAGGACATTAACCCGGCACGCAGGGAGATCGCACGACATCAGAAACGGCTTGATTTCAATATCATCCGCTGTCCACTGTTCGTGGAAACTGATGTTGACCGCTCATGACGGAGCCCTGATGCAGACGCCCCTCTCTACTTCCGACGCCATTACGGTCCGTAATCTGCGCAAAACCTACCGGATCCGCGAAGGGGGAAGCTGGCGGGGGAAAACCCGCGATATCGTTGCGTTGGACGGGATTTCCTTTTCCGTCCCCAAAGGCCAGATCGCAGGTTTTATCGGTCCAAACGGCGCGGGGAAGTCAACGGCGATCAAGATCCTCTCTGGCATCCTGCGTCCTACTTCGGGAGAGGTGCAGGTCAACGGACTGGTGCCCTGGACGAACCGCGTCGCGCATGTGGCGCGGATTGGCGTCGTGTTCGGGCAGCGGACGCAGCTCTGGTGGGATCTTTCGGTTGCGGAGGGCCTCGCCCTTCTGCGCGATATCTATGGGGTGGAGCCGGAGCGTTTTGCCCGCAACCGTGCCCGTCTGGCCGATGCGCTGGATCTGGGCGGCATCATGGACCAGTCTGTCCGCCAGCTTTCGCTTGGGCAGAGAATGCGCGCCGAAATCGCTGCGTCTCTCATCCATGACCCGGAAATTCTCATTCTCGATGAACCCACGATCGGTCTGGACGCGCCTTCCAAACTCGCCGTCCGGGCCTTCGTGGACGAACTCTGCCGGGACCGGGGCACGACCGTACTGCTGACAACCCATGACATGCACGACATCGAGGCGCTCGCCGAACGTGTAATCGTCATCGGGCATGGCCGTATCCTTGCGGACAGTCCGTTCGAGGATCTTCGCACTACGACCCTGTCCGAGCGCATTCTCGAACTCGATTTTCATGACACGCCGCCCGAGTTGATACTCCCCGTCGGCGCCAGCGAAACCGCACGCGAGCCCCACAGCCTCACCATCACCTTCGACCCGCACCAGATCCCGGCCCCGGCCCTCGTCGCGCATATCGGCCACTTGCCCGGCCTCGACGACCTGCGGATCAGCCGTCCCTCGATCGACGAGATCATCACGCGGTTCTATGCGGATCACGCCGCATGAGCCTGCGCCCCTATCTCACGGCTTTTGGTCTGCAATGGAAAATCGGGCTGCGATACCGTATCGCGGTCGTCGCCGGGCTGGTGGCGCAGATGTGGTTCGGCGCTGTGACCCTGATGGCCTATGCCTCGGTGTACCATGCCGCTCCGGACGTGCAGGCCCCGCTCTCGCTGCGACAGGCCATGACCTATACCTGGATCCAGCAGTCGCTCTTCACGCTTCTGCCGCTCGGCTGCCTGCCCGCCATTGGCGACGCCGCCAGGACAGGTGCCATCGTCTACGATCTTCTGCGTCCGGTCGATATGTGGAACTGGTGGCTCTCCGCCAGTCTGGCGCGACTGCTGGGAAATGCCGTTCCCCGCGCCGTCCTGCTGACATGCGTGGCAGGCCCTCTCGCGATGCTTGTCGGGCTCGGCGCATGGAGCCTTGCCGGGCCAGAAAGTCTGATCTTAGCGGCTCTGGCTCTAGTCTCCATCACACTCGGCGCCCTGCTCTCCGCGACCATCGTGATGTGGTGGAATATCCTGACGGCCCGCACCCTGTCCCCTCTGGGCAGCTATGCCGTCGGAACGCCGCTCGCCGTCCTGCTGTCCGGAATGCTGCTGCCGCTTCCACTCTATCCCGACTGGATCCGGCCATTCCTTCTCGCACAGCCTTTCGCTGGCATTACCGATATCCCCATCCGTATTTATCTCGGCACACCCATCCCCGGCGGTATCGCAACAGGTCTGGGGCTTCAGCTTTTCTGGCTGATGGCCCTGACACTTCTCGGGCGCCTGTGGATGCGCCAGACCGTGAACCGTCTGGAGGTGCAGGGTGCCTGACATGACGCAATCCCCTTCCCGCACACTCAGCGCTCCGGTTCTGTATCGTCGCATGGCCGGGGCCTCGATCGTGGCGCAACTCCGCTATCCCGGCACCTTTGCCATTCAGGCCATCGGCAATTTCGTCACAACGCTCCTCGGCTTCTTCGGCATCTGGAGCCTGTTCCATCGCTTCGGCAGCATCGCGGGATGGGACATCGGTACCGTCGCCGTCCTGTACGGTCTGGTAAACGTGGCTTTCTCATTGGCTGAGACGCTGGGGCGCGGCTTCGAAGTCTTTGGCGGCGAGTATGTCCGGACCGGAAGCTTCGACCGCCTTCTCCTCCGGCCACGCTCGACTCTGCTGCTGCTGCTCGGGCACGAACTGCGCCTGCGCCCGATCGGGCGCTTTCTTCAGGGACTGTTCGTGCTCGTGGCAGGTCTGTGGCTCGCCCCTCATGTCCAGTGGAGCGCAGCGCTGGTGCTGCCCTGGGCCATCGCAGGCGGTGCAGCCATGTTCCTTGGCGTTCTGATCGGACAGGCGGCCCTATGCTTCATCACCGTCGAGGGACTGGAGGTCGTGAACGTCCTGACCTATGGCGGCGTGGAAGCCGGACAGTACCCGTTGACGATGTTCGGCCGCTGGCTCCGGCGCTTCATCACCTTCATCCTGCCACTCGCGGCCGTCTGCTATTACCCGGCCCTGTTCAGCCTCAACCATGCAGATCCACTTGGGATGCCAACATGGATCGGTGCCTTCTCGCCTGCTGCGGGGTTCGCGTTCTTCGGAGTGATGGTTCTTGCCTGGAACCGGGCCGTCGCAGGATATGTCTCCAGCGGGAGCTGATCGCGGCAGTTCAGGACCCCGTGCCCATCAGCGAGACATGCGCGGCGATGATCTTCCATCCTTCGGGCGTTCGGAACCATGTCTGGCTCTGACGCCCGATGCGATCCGCGCCGATCCGGCGAAACTCCAGATCCACCGTCGCCACATCCCGGCCAATGGCGGTGATGACGCGGCGCAGGACCTCCCTCGGCGGTGAACCGCCCGTCCTGTTCCGGCGAAACGCCTGGATCTCGTCAAAGCCGTAGAGATTTTCTCCCACGCCGTAACGCACTGTCTCCGGGCCATCGTAAAACAGACTGTCCAGTTCCTGGAGTGCGTTTTCGCCCAGCGCCCGTTCATAAAGGTCGGACATGCTCACGATGTCCCGAAGGATTTCAGGATCGTTCAAAAGCGGAAACCCAGCTGACATCATGGTTGCTCTCCCTCATTCCCATCCCCAGCAGAATATCAGATCGGGTGCGAAAGCCACTCCCCCGAGCATCAATCAAAGACATTGACCTTTCCTAAAGTCACGAGCCAATAGACTCCCAGGATCGACCTGATCCCGCGCTTTACTCCATTCTCCGTCACGAGTAGGTTTCTGTCATGCGTTACGTCCTTCTCCCCAGTCTGCTTCTGCTTGCCTCATGCTCTGCAGCACCCTGGGTTACCGGCCACACCGACAGCAAATGTATTCGCGAGCAGATGCTGAGCGGCGCTGGCGGAAATCCGCACGCTTTCTCTGCCGCTGCGGGTATCTGTGAAGCCACGGCACGCAAGGATAATGATGGTCACGACCGCGCGCTGGATGTGCGCGATGACATGACCCTTCAGGCCATGGCGGAAAATCCGGATTACAACACAAACCGGCTTCCCTTCGTCGCGCGCAATTCGAAGACCCGCATTCCGGGCGGCATCCGCAACGTCAATATCGACTGAATTTTCACGCCAAAAGGAATGAGTTCCATGTTCAGCCATATCATGCTCGGCAGCAACGACATTGCCCGTTCCAAAACCTTCTATGACGCAACGCTCGGCGTTATTGGCTGCGCGCCGGCCGAGGTCGATGCCAAGGGACGTCTGGCCTATGCCCATTCCGCCGGTCGCCTGATGATTACGAAGCCCCTGAACGGACAACCCGCAACGGCCGCCAATGGCGGGACGATCGGTTTTGCCATGACCAGCGCCGATCAGGTTGACGCGTGGCACAAGGCTGGTGTGGAGAATGGTGGCGAGGCGATCGAAAACCCGCCTGGCATCCGTCACACACCGAGGGGCGACCTGTATCTGGCCTATCTGAACGATCCGGACGGCAACAAGCTCTGCGCGCTTTACAAGGCTTCCTGAGACCAAACCGTCCAGCTAACCCGGCGACAAGGTTGTCTGCCGGGCTACCCTGCGGCATGAAAGGGGCCAACACGTCCCTTTTCCCTGCCGCAGGTTCTCAAGATGTCCGAACGTACTCCTATTGGTCTCGAAAATGGCGCAGCGCCCGTCACGGCACTCACCCATTCGGGCAATTTCCATGTCGACGAGACCATGGGCTATGTCATCCTGCATTACGCTCTCGCCCCGCAGGGTGATCTGCGCGCCCGCGTCCTCGAAGAAAAATCCGCTGACCGCCTGACCTTCATCCGCACCCGCAATCCGGATGTCATCAAATCGGCGGATATCGTTTTCGACGTCGGCGGTCTTTATGATCCCGCGCACGGCCGATACGACCACCACATGAAGGACAAGCCCCTTCGCGAAGACGGCACGCCCTACAGCGCCGCCGGTCTCCTGTGGAAGGATTACGGCCATGCCGCGATCCGCAATATCCTCGCCGCCCCCATCGAAGACGCCACGGTGGACCAGATCTGGAAGAGCCTCGACAAGTCCCTGATCCTGCCGATCGACCAGGATGACAACGGTGTGGTCAAAATGGGCAAGCTTTCCCTGGCGGACATCGTCTCGGCCTGCAGCCCACCATGGGACACCGCCGAAGTTTACGGACGACAGGAAGCCCGCGTCCGGGAATCCCTCGGTTTCGCCAATGCTGCCACGGCCGTCGCCTCGCATCTGACCAATGTGGTAGATCGCATCCGTGCCAGCCTCAAGGCGACGGACCGCGTTCTGGCAGCTTATGAAAATGCCGAAGACAAGCGCATCCTCGTCATGGGCACCGGCATGCCGACCGAAAAGGTCATTTTCGAACACGAACTGCCGGTCGTGTACGTCATCTCTCCCGCTGGTCCGGAGCAGTGGAACGTCAAGGCCGTCCCGCCCGTCCGCGGTGATTTCGGGCAGCGCGTTTCCCTGCCCGAAGCCTGGGGCGGTCTGGAGCGGGAAAAGCTGGCCGCCGTCTCCGGCGTGTCCGACGCCGTATTTGCCCATCCCGCGCGCTTCATCTGTGGTGCGGGTAGCCGCGATGGTGCCATCCGCATGGCACAACTATCACTGGAAATCGCCGGAGTCTGAAATGAAAAAAGGGACACGATAGCCATATCGCGTCCCTTTCCCGATCAGGACCGGAGCAATCATGCTCCGGTCAAAGCGTTCCATCGATCAGGCGAGAACGTAGAAAACCGCCGCTGCGACACAGACCGTCACCGGGAGCGTCAGCAGCCATGCCATCACGATCTTGGTCAGCATTTTCTTGTTGATGCCTGATCCGGCAGCCACCATCGTCCCGGCAACGCCAGACGTGATGATATGCGTGGTGGAAACCGGCAGACCGGTATAACCCGCCGTCATGATCAGGCTCGCGCCGACAACTTCGGACGCAGCACCCTGTGCCGGCGTCAGATGTGTCGTACCAATGCCTTCACCCAGCGTGCGGACGATCCGCTTGTAACCCACCATGGTGCCGATCCCGAGGCAGAGCGCACTCAGCAGACGGACCCACCCCGGCGCATATTCAACAGTCGGACGCAGCTCGGACGCAAGGTGAGACGCAGTCTTCCTGTCAGCATCAGACGCAGCCGGATTAGCTGCAACCGAACGCAGACCGGACAGGACCTGATAGACATCGCCACGCAGTTCGGACGGAGCCTCGGCAGGACCTTCCGTCTGCGAAAGACGTGCGATCGAAGCGACAGCGTCACCCTTGAAGGAATAACGGTCATACTGCGTCACCAGTGGGAGCGCCTGCTGCGCGTCCTGACGGATCTGCTCCATACTAACCGGAGAAGCCGGGTTAAGTGCAAAAGCAGCCGGCATAATGCCGATAATCGTCAGCATGATCAGGCCGATGCTCTTCTGACCGTCATTGCTGCCATGTGAGAAGCTGACCAGCGTGCAGGTCAGGACCAGCACGGCCCGAACGATCGGGTTCGGCTTCTGGTCAGGCGTGGGTGCCTTGTACATTTCCGGCATCTTCACGAAGGATTTGATGAGGAAATACAGCAAAAGCGCGCCGACAAACCCCAGAAGCGGAGAGAAGGCAAGCGCACGCAGCACCTTCCAGATCTGGCTCCAGTCCACGCTGTGACCGAGTTCGCGGGCATGAACGAAAGAGTCACCAATCGCGATACCAACCAGCGATCCGATAACACAGTGCGAGGAGGAGTTCGGAATCCCGAACCACCACGTCATCAGGTTCCAGGCCAGAGCAGTTCCGAAAAGAGCGACCAGCATCGGTACGGCCGGGTTGCCGCTTGGCGGAGAGAGAACATCCGGCGGCAGAAGCTCCACCAGCGCGTAGGCAACCGAAATTCCGCCCAGAATCACGCCCAGAAGGTTCATCAGCCCAGACCAGACGACGGCGACGGTCGGCTTGAGCGAATTGGTATAGATGACAGTTGCAACGGCATTGGCCGTGTCATGAAAGCCATTGGCAAATTCAAAGACACAGACAAGAACAAAGCACAGGCACAGCGCGACAAGTGACGTCGCTGACGAAGGATCAAAATGAAGCATAAAGTCCGGATTCCGTTATTTCGAACCCTGACTTAGTCCATTTCAGAAATTTTTAATTATGACGTTTTTGGTTTTCATAAAATATTCATACTTATGACTTAAGACACAAAAGTATACGAATACCCGCGCAAAACACTTTTGGACCTGAAGATCCGCTCTACTGCACAAGTGCCTTTACCAGCGCCCTCAGGGCCTTCTGCGCCGCTTTCGATCCCCACTCGTGAAGCAGTTTCCGGGAGCGGGGCTGCTTCGAAAGGGCTTCCGCTGTCTCCCTGATCGGTGGCATGGCACTGACGTGATCCTTCAGGGACGCCGGAAGTGCTGGAAACGGATCAACCCCCACCAGTTCGGTCAGAAGCGCCACGCTGGTAATCCGGCAGGTCGGATTCCGCGTGTTCAGACAAACATACGCGCCCATCCCGTTGGCCGCAGGATCATAAATCGCTTTCCAGGTCACTGCAGGAACGGGGATACGCCCCTCCCCGATCGTCCGGGTCTGGTCCGGGTCATAACCGGGGCCGGTCACGACAAAGATTTCTCCTTCCTGCCGCGCCCATCCCCTGACGGCACTCTCAACGCCTTCCCATGGTCCGCGATTCAGTTCCGCAGTCTGAGGCACGATGTTCGACAGCAGAAAGGACTGCTGCTGCGCCGGTATTCCGGGCTCATCCCCACTGGGGGTCATGTGTCCACGATCGTAACCCGAGGCTCTGTAATCCTCGAGAGTAGCCCGCATGCTAGAAGGGAGACGGTCATCGGAGAAAAAACTCCCCTGTCTACGTGTGCGATCTGCGATTTCCAGATTTTCTTCCGTCAGATCCTCGGCCGACCACAATGGCCCCCGGGTGCCTTCCGAAGCGAGCACGGCATAATTCGCATTACAGAGTTGAACAGTCCCGATCCGGAGCGTCTCACGCAGCACCTCGGGTGCCACGCCTCCCGCAAACATGTCCGGGCAGGAAGCAGCCTGCACGGGCATCACGAGAAAAAACGCACAGACCGGAAGATACGACAGGGAATTCAATCATGCCTCACATTCCCGGTTCTACAGTATTGGTCCGGGGATGAGCCGGTGTTAGTCGATCAGGGAACCCTGCACAACCGATTGATTTTCCACTTCTTTCTGTCCTGATCCGCGGCCTCATCTCCTGCTGGCCTGCTTTTCGGAAATGAAAACCCCGCATCCTCGGTTGGCGTTACACTGGGAAATCGGGATATGCCTGACACTGCGGTACCTGGATCCCGCAGGACAGGAAAGCGGAGACAAACCATCATCAAGATGAAAACCCTGATCGGCGTCGTGCTTCCGGCGGTCATTGCCGCAAGCACTGCAGCGCACTCTGCCACACTCCATCGGCTCGAACCGATTGCCCGGGTAGAGATGGGAGACAGCACTCACGCCGCCCTTTCCGCAAGCGGAATTGTCGCGATGCTGGATGTCCGGCGCACCACGCGGTGCAACGTACCTGTCGTCTGGGCCGATGCCGACACCAGTCCGGCTTCGCCCTGCAGCATGGCCTTTCTGACCCTGCGTCAGCCCGAGAATGCCCGCTCGCGCCCTGCCTCTTTTCCTTTGACGCCTTATGGCACCGAAGATGACGGCATGGCACAGCTCAGGATGTCCTTCCGGCATCTGGATGCGACTTCACCCCGCCCACAGGTCATGGTTTCCGCTTATACGGGGGGTGCTCACTGCTGTTCGCTCACGTCCATATTTGATCTGAGCCCTGACGGACGCTGGCAGCATCTCGAACTGGGATCGACGGATGGCGATGGGGAGCCCGATGTGGTGGATATCGCCGGGAACGGGCAGCAGGAAATCCTGACATCCGACCAGTCCTTCCTCTATGCCTTTGCATCCCACGCGGGCTCCGAGGCTCCTGTCGTCATTTCACGTTACCACGATGGCGTTCTTGAAAACGTCACGCGCGATCCGGCCTATCGGGGTTACCTTGCGAAGGATCTGTCTGACAGACGACACAGCTGGATCAGGTCTGGGCGTTTCGAGCCTAATGGTTTTCTGGCCTACGAAGTCGCGACCATGGCCAATCTGGGCCGGTTCCCTGAGGGATGGCGCGACATGCTGGCCCACGCACAGTCTACGAAAGAGTCCGGTTTCGGGCTGTCAGCATGCGACCTGAAACCACCTGCTGAAAAGCAGAACGGCCATGAATGTTCTGTAAAAGAAAAAGAACTGCTCCCTTTCCCGCAGGCTCTGTCTATTTTCCTTATGCGAAGCGGATACGTCACTCCTGAGCAGGTGGCTGCCGTGACAGCCAGTCATGAGCAGGCCTCCATCACGCCTCCCACTCCACCAGTTTTGGGCACGAGCGAGAACCCGAAACCGCCGTCTTCCGCCGCTGCTCAGCCTCCTGAAACGGATCATTCCCCCTCTGCGTCAATCCTTCCTGCCAAGCCGAGCGCGCTGTTCACAGTTCTCGGAGGTCTTGGGCTGGTACTTTATCTTGTTCCGGTAGTGATTGCGTACCGGCGTAATACGATCCATCAACGCAGAACTGCGATGGTGACTGTACTTCTGGGATGGACGGTAATCGGATGGATTGCGGCGCTGATCATGGCGCTCAATGAGCCCACCCGAAGACGCTAAGTGCCCTGAGCGTATACCGACAACAGACCTGATCCGGAGCCTTAACCGTATCGGTTTTTAACACTTCGAAATTTATAATGAGGAATAAAAGGCGACCTGCCCGTTCAAACGCGCCGGTCGCCCCTCATCATTCAAGAAACTGGACCGCCTCAACGAAGACTATCCCTCATGACAACATGAGAGCTGGAATCAAGAAGCTTCCATCAAAACCTTCAGGTTTGAATATCAGCCGTTGATGATCATACCGCCATTCACATGCAGTGTCTGGCCCGTCACGAAGGAGGCGTCGTCGCTTGCCAGATAGACATAAGCCGGACCAAGCTCTGCAGGATCACCGCAACGCCCCATTGGCGTATCTTTACCCAGATCGGCTACTGCCTGCGGATCAATCACGCCCCAGCTTGCCGGCTGAAGTGGCGTCCAGACCGGACCCGGTGCCACAGCATTCACCCGGATGCCCTTAGATACCAGTTGAAGCGCCAGAGCGCGCGTCATCCCCATCTCTGCGGCCTTTGTCGTGGAATAAGCCAGAAGGGCCTTGTTCCCTGCAAAAGCATTGATGGATGACGTATTGACGATCGCACTGCCCTTTTTCAGGTGTGCAAGCGCCGCCCGGACGAGATAGAAATAGCCGTTGACGTTGGTGTCCATATGACGCTGCCATTCCTCGTCGGAAATGGCTTCGACGTCTTCCTCAACAATCTGAACTCCGGCATTATTCACGAGGATATCGAGACCGCCAAGTTCATTGACCGTGCGAGCTACGGCATCATTACAGACCTGACTGGACGAAACATCCCCCGCAATGGCCAACCCTTTGCGGCCTTCTTTTTCGATAAGACGTACAGTCTCCTGGGCATCTTCGTGCTCCTCCAGATAGAGGATCGCCACATCCGCGCCCTCACGGGCAAAATGGATGGCCGCCGCGCGCCCGATCCCACTATCCCCGCCACTGATCAGGGCTTTCTTGCCTGAGAGTTTGCCGCTTCCCCGGTAATCAGGACGTATATGGATAGCCTTGGGCTGCATCAGGCTCTCAAGACCGGGCTGATGATCTTGGGACTGTGGAATAATATGGTCAGGCATCAAAAAGCACTCCGAAAGGGTTCTGGCGCTCTCCGGAGAAAACACCTCTCCCTTCTTCAACTGCCAGGACAGGCAAGTGTTGCTTCGTGAATTTCATTGCATCATTTTAAAAACGATGCAGTCTTTACGATCAGGGATTTTGATACAGGCTGCTACCCGCATCGGCCGTGTGCAAGAGCATGATTTTTCTGCACGTTAATGGCATCTTCAGATTGTGATCTGGATTATGACATGCAAAGCATATCCAATACGCCACAATTACAGATCAATTATAGTCTGATAATAAATTAAGATAAATTCTATCGATTAATTATTGTTATTGGATTTATTTATACAACTTATGATCCGCCGAAGGCATTTGCGGATCTGTCAGGCTGGGTTTTCCGTTCTCAATATGTCCTGCCATTTCCAGCATGATTTGTGGGAATTCTGCTACCCGGATCTCAAGATCGTACCAGTATGAGGCCTGAGCTATTGGCCATTGTACGGTCATGGCGCTGCCAGCAGGCAAGATAAGTGTGCGTTCGGGAGCACTATATTTTTCGATGATATGGAAAGTCCGGGGCTTATGTGCCGTATTGCGAAGCGACAGAAGCAGGACATCCAGATGGGGATCGTGTTGAAGCGTGGCTTCTGGAAGATCCTGCCCCCGGAGGGAGCGATAGAACCCATTGGGACCGTGCAGCGTAACCGCCTCTTGATCGGACAGCTTCACCCGAATGGACAAGTTGCTGCGGGCATCGAGCGTGTAATGGCGCGTAGTGCCGTTGGCGCGGACACGGAAAACGGCGCCCTGCGTGCCGGTGTTTGCCAGCCTGAGGGTTTCCGGTGCCTGAAAATCTGCCTGTAAGTGATAAGGCAGAGCTCGTGCCGGACGTTGGCCTGCTTCCTGACAGGGAAGCTTCTGTATTGTCGGAACGACCGGATGGGGAAGCTGGCACGAGCGCCGTGTTTGGGGGAGATAGTCGTCCGTGCGCGGCAGGCTGGCCGTCCATGTCCGGTCTGTCTGCGCGAAATCGAACACGGAAGTCAGATCGCCGCACACGCTGCGGCGCCACGGCGTGATGTTCGGGCATTTGACGCCAAAGCGTGCTTCGAGAAAGCGCAGAACGGACGTGTGGTCGAAAACCTGCGAATTGACCCAGCCGCCTTTTGTCCAGGGTGAGACGATGATGGCGGGCACGCGAGGTCCCAGCCCGACCGGAACATCGTGATAGGCCTCACCTTTCGTTGAAACCGTTCCACCACCCTGCTCCGGCGTCAATGCGGGAACAGGGACAGGAACATGGTCAAAAAAACCGTCATTCTCGTCATAATTGAGAATGAAGACGGTGCGCGACCAGACATCAGGATGGCGGACAAAGACGTCCATGATCTGGGAAATGAGATGTTCGCCGTATCCGGGCGGGGCGTTGGGATGTTCGCTCAGGGCCGTGGGCGGGACGATCCATGAGACCTGAGGCAGGCGCCCTTCCGAAACGTCGCGTTCAAATTCGGCAACAAGGTAGCGGCCTTCGGTCGTGTGCATGTCAGCTTCAGTGGAACCGGGAACGATCTGGCGCGCCCGACGGTACTGCCAGGATTTCGGGTCGAGGTTGCGGAACTGCGCAAAGGAGGCCAGCGGGTTATCGCCGAAATTGTCGTATTCCTGATAAACACGCCAGGAAACGCCCGCGTCCTGAAGCCTCTCCGGGTAAGTCTCCCACCGGAACGGCGTGAAGTCGGGATGGTCATGAGCCATATCGGCTGACCAGTTTCCGTCATCGACGTTCTCAATCGCCTGTTTGCCGGAATTGCCGACAGCCAGTCCGCTTGTGCCTGAAAACAGAAAAAGACGGTTGGGATTGGTCGGGCCGAAAATGGAGGCGTGATAGGCGTCGCAGATGGTGAAGGCATCGGCCAGCGCGTAATAGTACGGAATTTCCGTGCGCGTGAAATGCCCCATGGTCATGGGAGTTTTGTGGGAGATCCATGTGTCCCAGTCGTTCCAGGCGGTCTGGGTGCCTTTCCAGCTATGGTCAAGACTGGCGAGACAGGCGCTGGAGGTATGGGCTGTATCAAACAGGAAAGGGAGAATTGCTCCTCCCTTTCCATCTGGCTGTGCAAAGACGCTTCTTCCATCTGGCAGGCGTTCGGCCCGGGGATCTCCGTAGCCGCGAACCCCCTGAAGACAGCCGAAATAGTGATCGAAAGACCGGTTTTCCTGCATCAGGATGACGACATGCTCCACGTCCTGAATGGTGCCTGTGACAGTGTGCGGCGCAATGGCGAGCGCGCGCTTCAGATTCTCAGGCAGGACAGCTGCGGCGGCCGTGGCGGAACCGAGCCTGAGAAACTGTCGACGGCTAGGGGAACGTGGCATCAAGGCGTCATCCATCAAGAGGCAGGAGATCCGGTGATCAGAAGAAGTGCTTGCGCAGGGTAAAGAATACCATGCGGGGGGCACCCGCCTGAAGGGTCTGCAGGCTTCCACTCGGGTCACTGACGGCAAAGCCCGTGCTACCAACCGTGGCAACATAGCGTTTGTCGAACAGGTTGGTGACATTGATCTGGGCATCCAGACCATGCAGCACCCAGTTATGGCTGTGGAAGCGATAACCGACATTCAGATTGAAGATGTCGTTTGGCTTGATCCACTGATCATTGGTGTAGGTGTAGGTTCTGCGGCCCTGATACTGCATGCCGACATTGCCCCAGATCGAACCATCGTCGTAGCTGAGCTGTACGTTGGCCAGGTTACGCGGCATGGCGACAACGCTTTTGCCCTTGGTAGCGTATGTCACGCCGCCAGTTGTCAGGTTGTCGTCATAGGTTGACTGGTTGTAGGCATACGATGCGTAGATCGACCAGTTGTCCGTGAAATGGTAATTGAAGGCCGCATCGATGCCGCGTGCCGTGACACCACCGACATTGCTCAGAATACTGGCATAGCCCTGAACATTTGTGCCGCTTGAAACAGGCGAGATGGACGCAAGGCGGTTTTCAAACTCGATGTAATAGCCGGTCAGGGACGCCTGGATGCGGTGGTCGTGATAGCGGTAACCGATTTCTTCGCTGTAGGACATTTCAGGATGCAGCGTGTTCTTGGCCGCCGCATAAGCCGCAGTTGTCATGGCAAACGGGCTGGTCGCGCCGGTCGTGGAATTGTCGAACGCTGCCATGTTGCGGGCGAAATCCGCGAAAAGCTCGTTATGGCGGTTGATCCGGTAGTTGCCACCAAGCTGCGGCAGGAAACCGTTGGCAGAGGTAATGGAACCCGAAGCGTAAGTGTTGGCAACCGGAGTTCCCATATAATTGCCTTCAAGCTGGCGGCCATGATTATCGACGACCAGCGATTTGAAGCCATAATTCAGCTTGAAGGCCGGCGTGATCTGCCAGGTGTCCTGCAGGTGAAACTGATACGTTTTAGTATTGAACGCACTCTGCCACTGGGTTGCAAAGGGATTATTGCGGAACCAGTGCACAGAACTGCCGGTATATTTATCGACGCTCAGTGGGTAGAAACGACGTGCCTGTTCGAAGTCATTGTTTTCAAACCAGAATCCACCTTCGATCGTGTGGTGGGCAATCTTGTATGTCAGGCCACCGATGAAGCCCTCACGGTGAATATCATATTCGGTGGTACGTACTGAAAGAGGTGAGCCGCCCAGTGAGTCCGGTGTTGGCTCATAGGGCGTTGCGTAAATGCCTTCACCAGTATTGGTGTGTCCGTAGACTGTGGCGTAGCCCTTGAGGCGGCTGGTGATGTCAAAATCCAGACGCCCGTAACCCAATGCGTCCTGACGGAGGCCGGCGGAGTTGTAATAGGACTGGTCCTGATCGGTGATCCCCTTCGGGAAAGCCGTACCATTCTGGTAGGCTGTGGCGATCTGCTTGGCCAAGGTATAATTATTGGTGACGTTATCGACGTTGTAGCCCCGGTTGTGGATCAACTGGAGGGACAGATCCTGGTAATCATTTTCAGCGCGCTGGCTGTAATCACCAAACAGCGTCAGCTTGACCTTCTCACCCAGCGGCTGAATGAACTTGGCGTTGGCCTGCTGCTGCTGCTGGATGCCGTCCCCCTTCCACTTATTGGCGTCCTGATAATTGTACGAAACATACAGTCGGCCGCCGCCCGGGAGAGTTCCGGAGTTGATGCGGGCGAATGTCCGCCAGGTTCCGTAGGACCCAACCGTTCCCGCAACGTCCACGCCATATTTCGTGCTGGGGTCGATGGACGTGAATTCTAGTGCGCCACCAAGATCGTTTGATGCGGCAACGCCAACCGATCCGGCGCCCTGCGCGAGGGTTGCCGGTCCGTTGTTTTCGGTTTGCAGGGCACGGCCGATCGACAGGCCGTTATCGTTGCCATAGGCGAGGTTACCGAGTGGAATGCCATCCATCGTGAAGCCCAGACGGCTCTGGTCGAAGCCACGGATGATGATCTGCTGCGACCACTCGTAAGACCCCAGCGGGTCTGAAGACGTGAACATCACGCCGGGAAGTTTTGAGAGTGTTTTGAGAGGGCTTGTGCCGGGGGCGACCTCTTGAAGCGCCATATGGGAAAGGGTCTGCGTTTCGCGTGAGGCACCGGAGCCGAGAACAACAATGGATTCAGATTTATTTGAAATAGCCGCGTCAGTATTACTGTTTTTGGCTTCAGGCTTCTGGTCCGGTGCCCGGGATGACTTATGCTGAGATGCATTTTTGTGCGCAGGCGCTTTTGCAGGAAGTGGAGCAGCATTGGCGCTGTAGAAAACTAATGAACTCAGACAGGTGGTGAGCAGAACACCATTCTTTTTCATTTCGCGTTTTTCCGGCATCAAGATTGTAAAGTTTTAGCGGTAATCACGCGGCGAACCTTATGTTCGCAGATTTATTCTGTCGTGTAATGTTTTGATGACAGATATATTTCATTTATATTATATTTATTAATATAATTTTTATAATACCAGTGAGCCGACGAACACCATTGGCGTGTGTAGAATAATATTTCGAGTTCGACTCAACAATCCCAGTCAGAAGATGCTGGTCGCCTGACGGATGGCCGAAATGACGAGGTCAGGTCGCTGTCGTAGTGCGCGCGTTATGTGCTTACGCGTGTGTTCGACCGGGGGGTCCTGCTTCCATCAGATGATGGGCAATCCCACTGAGCGTCCGGCGCCTTTCCTCCTGAGAGAATAACGGCGCACCGATCAGAAGTTCATCAGGCCTGTACCGCTCCACGAAAGCGGAGATATTTTGTGTCACGTCCTCTGCCGTTCCCACAAAAGTATAAAGCAGCGTGCTGTCGAGCAGACGTTGCTCCTGGCTATTCCAGGATACCGGACGAGGTGCAGGAAAAGTCGTCGGACGTCCCTGGCGCAATGCAATAAAGTGCTGCTGCAGGGACGTGGCGTCCCGCTGCGCCGCGGCATGCGTCTCTCCTATGACTGCGTTGATACCCAGCATGGCGTAAGGTTTTTGTAACCGCTCCGAAGGCTCAAACCGCTCACGGTAAAGCGCCAGAGCCTCTTCCATCAGATCTGGGGCAAAGTGACTGGCGAATGCGAAGGGCAACCCCATGATAGCGGCCAGATGGGCGGAGAACAGGGACGATCCCAGCAGCCAGACCGGAACAGTCAGCCCCGCACCCGGAACAGCAAAGACAGCCTGCCCCTGTTCCGGCTTTTCAAAATAACGCAGCAGTTCGAACACATCCTGTGGGAAGCGATCGGCGGAGGCCGGGTCACGACGCAGTGCGCGCATTGTCGCCTGATCGGAACCGGGCGCACGTCCAAGCCCCAGATCGATCCGGCCCGGGTAAAGGGTTTCCAGCGTGCCGAACGCTTCGGCAACAGCAAGTGGTGCGTGGTTTGGCAGCATGATCCCCCCTGCCCCCACGCGGATGGTTTTCGTAGCACCCGCGACATAGCCGATCACGACCGCAGTCGCAGCTGAGGCAATACCAGGCATCGAATGATGTTCGGCCAGCCAGAAACGCCTGAAGCCCAGACTTTCCGAATGCTGCGCAAGATCCGCACTCCGATGAAGCGCATCAGTGGCCGAGCTGCCTTCGGTGATGAACGCAAGATCGAGAACTGAAAGTGGAATCATGTGTAAGGCCCTGTCACCGGTGTCTCATACAGGTGGGGAGACCACTGGAACATGCCAAGCAGAAAGAGGCAAACCGTCTCAAACCAGAGAGCGCCCCACTGGAATCCCAAACCTCAATCTAACTCGCCGCCAAAAGATCAAAACCGCGAAACTCACAAAAAATATCACTTTTAAAACATTTATTGTGTGATATTAGCGCTTATCATAACTCCTACCTGATACTGGAATGTTATCCCCCATCCAGGATCCAGTTTTTATCTTTAGCGCTCAACCAGTCCTGTGAGGCACAACCCGTGGCCAAGTCCGATCCCATCGTCCAACTCCCGGACGGCTTTTACCTGAACCGCACGCCCCTGCTCGCTTTTGGGCTGCTATGCTGCCTGTTCTCACTATGGGGCTGCGCGATGAGCCTTAATGACGTGCTGATCGGGCAATTCCGAAAAGCCTTCATGCTATCGGATTTTCAGTCCGCTCTCGTGCAGTTCTCGTTCTATATCAGCTATTTCGTGCTGGGTATTCCGGCAGGCATGGTCATCAAGCGCTTCAGTTACAAATGGTCGATCCAGCTGGGGCTTTTGCTGTATCTCATCGGCTGTTGCCTGTTTTTTCCTGCGGCCCATTTCGCAACATATCAGATCTTCTTCGTGGCTCTTTTTGTCGTGGCTGCAGGACTGGTCTTTATTGAAACGGCCGCCGATACCTATTGCACCCTGCTTGGCCCCCCGGGACGCGGGACGCACCGCTTGAACTTTGCGAGCGCTTTTCAGCCGATCGGGGCCATTCTGGGCTCCAGCATGGGAGCATACCTGATTTTCAAGGATGGCGACCTCTCCCGCGAACAGCTCTCCACCATGCCTGCTGCTCAGGCCTGGCAGCATCAACTCGGCATGATTCACGCTACTCTTGAGCCATATGTCTATATTCTCGGGGTTCTGCTGGTCGTCATGATCGCCATAGGCGTCACGCGTTATCCGGCGTGCAAAGGGCGCGATCAGCAGCGGAGGCACGACCTTGATACTGCTGGTGCCCTCAAACGGCTGTTCGCCAACAGGCGCTTCGTTCTCGGTATCCTGACGCAGTTTCTGTATGTCGGCGCACAGGTTGGCGTCTGGAGCTTCATCATCCGCCTCTCCATGCGACTGGGGCACATCAACGAACGACAGGCCTCTGTATACCTGATCCTGTCATTCTGCGCCTTCTTTGTCGGCAAACTGGTCGCCAATTTTTTCATGCGGCACGCCCGCCCTGCACGGGTTCTGTTCGTTTACAGCCTGCTCTGCATTGTGGCTCTGGGATATGCGGTGATGGCGCATGATTTCACGGCTGTGTATGCGGCCATCCTCGTCAGTGGACTGCTTGGCCCCTGCTGGCCGACCATCTATGGCCTGACCGTCGATGAACTGGGCCATGACCGTGCTTACGGCGGATCAATTCTGGTCATGAGCATCAGCGGCGGCGGTATTCTCCCGCTTCTGCAAGGCTATATCTCAGACGCAACTGGCGGAAACATGCAGCTTGCTTACATCGTGCCGATGGGATGCTTCGTCGTGATTGCAACATTCGCAGCATATTGCATGAAAAATGCTGATGATTTGGTTGAAAATCCCGTATTTGATGCCACACTTTAGGAATATCCCAATCGGCAAAACCTTCGGGTACGCTTGGAACCATAGCAGCGTCAGAAAAATTCGAGCAAATTACCTCACGATATGAACCGCAACGAATTTAATGACGAGCATGTAAGGATTTTCCGCCTGTCTGCTTCATTTTCCAGTGTGCAGACAGGCCGTTTCGGGTGCTTCGTCCCGCGTAAAGCGCTAGACAATCGACGTCCTACTCTTTAACTGGCCTTCGCCATCAGATCGCGGGCATGATCAGCCAGAGCGTGCAGACTGCTGATGGACGTATCCGCGACCATACTGACCCCCAGCCCGTTCTGGGCCCAGAGATAACCCGGCAAATGACGCATCGGGCGCATGGGGGCGGTAACGTCCACGCCGTACATGGGGCGCACGAACAGGGAGATCCGGGCACCGCTGTCATCATTATAGAAAAAGACACAGGCCGGCCCGTGATCCGTCGTCACCAATTGCCCTCCCACAAGGTGATAGCCCGCTGCTGACAGATCCGGCGGTTGTACCGGGCGTCCCAGTGCTTTGCCGCCCCATGCTGCGAGTTGCGCAACATTGCTTTCCGTCATCGTGCTCCCTTTGCTGGCCTCACGCACGATTGCTGCTTCCTGCTCAACAGCAGCCAACCCCACGGGCACACGTCGATCACGCAGAAACCACCCGCTGCCAAACCCTATCGACAGCGCAAGGGCGATGGAGGCCGCCATTCGCGGCATGTTGGAATGCCTGCCTCTGCGTTGCCGCAGGTTTGAAATACCGAAACGCGCCGGTACAGGTTCCCGGAGTTCCGGCTCCAACCCCTTGCGGAGGGCATCGCGCTCGTCTCTCCACGTCATGACGCGCCGCAATGTTTCGGGATGGCTTTCGAGCCAGTTTTCCACTGTTCGCAGACGTTCGGGAGACAGAAATCCATCAACCCAGGCCTGCAGATCATCTTCGGTCACGGGACGATCAGGCTGTATCATTTCACTCTCCGGAGCGTGGGCCGTTCCTCATGTTCAACAAGACTGTGCAGGGCGGCACGCGCCCGGGAGAGACGTGACATCACGGTCCCGATCGGCAGATCCAGAATTTCCGCGACCACGCCATATTGAAGCCCTTCAACACCAACCAGCATCATGATCTGTCGATGATCGTCAGACAGACGTCCAAACGCATGCACAACTTCCTGCCACTCCAGATGAGGGATCTGCCCTGCTTCCTGCAATGGTTCAGGCGGCGTGGTTTCACCCCATGACACGACGCGACGGAAACGCCGCCAGTGATTGACGTTGAGACGATGCGCGATCGTGAACAGCCATGCACGCAGATCAGGCTGTCCACGCACCTGATGCAATCGCGTAAGCGCGCGTTCCAGACAATCTTGTACCAGATCATCCGCCTGAGACGGGTCACGGGTCAGGACACGGGCGTATCGTCTCAACGCCGGAATGGCAGCCTGCAGCCTGATATGCGCATCATCAGTCAACTCCGTCTTTGCCTTTCGCAGGGTCATTCTCACAGACTAAAGACGCTCTAGGAGGCAGTTTATTCCGCATCGAAGCGCAGGATGAGAAAATATTTTCCAGTAACGCGTTTTCGCGGGAATAAAGCCAGCCTGCCTGACGTCTTTGCGGAAGATAACCGCATCGGATCAAAACCCATGGCTCAAAAACCTGCCCCCCCACCCATTCCGGCCCTCCGCTGGCTCGGCGTTGGCGCCGTACCTGCGGCACTTGCTCTGGCCTTCCTCTGGGCTGGGGGCTGTTTTTCTCCCGGCCGTGTAACGCAGAACCGCCTGATGGGCGAACTGCACAACGCCGGAAGCTACGGACATGGCTTCCGCAGAGCCCATGCCAAGGGCGTCTGTGTCAGCGGATGGTTTGACGCGAGTGGCGATGCCTCGCACCTGTCACGGGCTGCAGTTTTTCATGGACAGCATGTGCCTGTCATTGGGCGGTTCGCTCTTGCCGTGGGACAGCCTTATGCGTCAGACAGCGCAGCCACCGTGCGGAGTATGGCGCTGCGGTTCATGCCGCCCAATGCGCCTGAATGGCGGATGGGTATGAATGACCCGCCAGTTCTGCCGCTGCGCGATGCGCATGATGTTTCGGATTTTTTTACAGCGCAGCAGAGTGATCCGGCAACCGGAAAGCCTGATCCGGCCCGCGTGAAAGCGTTCGGCGCAACCCATCCCTGGCTCAGATCTGCGGCCGATGTAAACGCCCATCGTTTTATTTCATCAGGGTTCGCAGACGATACGTTTCACAGCCTCGATAGCTTTGTCCTGAGCGCCACAGACGGCACGAAAACGGCGGTTCGCTGGGCCATGATACCAACGCAGCCGGTGGCACCCAGTGATGCCAAAGCGGGCGACCGTGAGTATCTGTTCCGCAAACTGATCAGCGACATTCATGCCCATTCCCTGCACTGGCACCTGATGATGACCGTGGCAGGTCCGCATGATGCCATCAACGATCCAAGCCAGATCTGGGCGCAGGATGACCAGACGTTTGACGCCGGAACCCTGACCCTCAATGCCATTGAAAGTGAGGATGGTGGCCCCTGCACAGGCATTACCTTTGATCCTCTCGTTTTGCCGCCAGGCATTCAGCCATCGGATGACCCGATCCTTCAGGTCCGCTCTGCCGCTTACATGCGCTCTTTCTCACTCCGCTCTGGTGAAACCCGCAGTTCAAGCGCTGTGACGCCGACCCTGATTCAGGCCCCTGAAAGCAAAAAATCATGAACGGCATGGCCACCTTCCCGCTTCTGTCGCGCGTCTTGCACTGGCTCATGGCCGTCATGATTTTGGCGATGCTGTTTATTGGCCTGTTCATGGCGTCTTCAGTCGGCCCCGATTATCACCGATTGGTGACGCTCCATCGCCCTCTGGGCATCGCGATCCTGATGCTGGCAATCCTGCGCGTGGGAAATCGCCTGCGATCATCCGCTCCGCCACTTCCAGGCGATTTGCCACGCCTTTTAAGACGCGCCGCTACAGCTTCACATATTTTGCTGTATGGGCTGATGATTGCTCTGCCGCTTGTGGGCTGGGGAATGCTCTCCGCAGGCGGGTTTCCCATTCCATTGTGGGGGCAGTCCCTGCTTCTCCCGCCAATCCTGCCGCATAATCCTGCCCTTTGGTCTTGGCTGCGTTCCGCTCACACAATTCTGGCCTTCACACTCTTCGGGCTGGTTCTGGCGCATATCGGGGCAGCCCTGTTTCATGGCCTCATCCGACGTGATGGTGTGTTGCGGAGCATGTTTGCAAAGGAAGCCCCTTCTCCGGATTTGCAATAACAGGACCCTGTTTGAGAGTTTGGTAAGTGTGTTTCAGGCTATGAATGTGGACGCCCAAGCCGATGTCCAGATCGAAACCCGTAGGACCGGGCCTGCCATGTGATCAGAAAGCCAACACCGGCAAGCCCCAGCACAGCCCAGGGAAAAGATGCTGCCCCCCATGTGTCCAGCATGATCCCACCCAGAATTCCGCCGCCTGCAATCGCGCTGTTCCAGACCACAACATTCATTGACAACGCGACGTCGACGCCATCGCCGGCTGCATCGGCAAGCGCCGTCTGGAGCAACGTCGCGGCCCCTCCAAAAGTCAGCCCCCATATCGTAACGCCAATCACGATCACCGCTGGCAACGCACACCCAATTGCAAAAACACCTGCGACACCAGCGAAGATCGCGAGACTGGCCAGAACGGAAAGACGCAGGGCATGATCGACCGTGCAACTGGTCAGCCAGATGCCAACAAGGGCAGCGAGACCAAAAAGCAGAAGGACCCGGTGCGCCTGCCCTGCCAGCCCGGCAGGTGCGATGAAGGGCACGATATAGGTGTAGAGAACATTGTGGGCGAGCATCCAGACCATCACCACGCCCAGAACAGACCGCACACCGGGAGTTCGCAGAACACGTCCGAACGGCAGACGCTCATGCTGCGCAACCCCCGGAAAATCAGGGACGCTCTTCAGAACCCAGACAATCAGCAGCAGGGTCGAGGCCGACATGAGTCCGAAGGTCAGCCTCCAGCCCATCAGAGCACCCAGCCATGTTCCGGCGGGAACTCCAAGCGAGAGGGCAACCGGCGTACCCACCATGGCAATGGCCAGTGCACGCCCCTGCTGGGAGCGTGTCACCATTTTGCGCGCATAGCCCGCCAGCAATGCCCAGGCGAGACCGGCAGCCGCACCCGCGCCGTAGCGGGCTACAAGGGTGACACCGTAATGCGTCGAAACCGCCGTGATTGAATTGAAGATCACAAATCCGATGATCGCCAGCAGAAGAACCCGTCTCCGCCGCCAGCGCTGTGTGACGAGTGTCAGTGGGATCGCGGCACTTAGGGAGCCCAGGGCATAGGCTGTCACCATCTGCCCTGCCAGTGCCGGGGAAATATGCAGGTTCGCTCCGATCTGGGGCAGCAGACCGGCGGGCAGCGTTTCGGTCATGATGCAGATGAAGCCGGTCATGGCCAGTGCGAGCAGACCGGCTACCGGCAACCTGTCATCAGCGTTCTGCGCAGGGGATGTCGTATTGGGATTCATACGGCTCTCATATATGGAACGATCGGTATATATATGAGAGCCCCGAACCCTTGGCAATCACTTCTGGATCACTTAATATGAAAGTCTTTTCAGAAGGAGCAGCGCCATGGCGCGAACAGGGCGTCCCCGTGAGTTTGACAGGGACAAGGCAATCGACGCCGCCACGGCGCTTTTCTGGGCGCAGGGCTACGAACCGACCTCCCTGACACAGCTCAAAGCCTGCATGGGCAATATTTCGCCCGCAAGTTTCTATGCAGCGTTCGGCTCGAAGGAAGCCCTCTTTCGCGAAGTCGTACAGCATTATCTGGCGACCTACGGGCAGGTGATGGCGCCCTTATGGGATGAAAACCTGACGCCGCGAGATGCGATTGAACGGACGTTGCGCGGTTCGGCCTGCATGCAGGCGGCCCGGACACATCCCTGTGGCTGTCTGGTCGTGTCGGGCGCCAGCAACTGTTCGCCCGAAAACGAACCTGTTCAGGCCCTTCTCGCTGAAGAACGCCAGCGCACGCGGGCAGGGATCCGGGCCTGCGTGGAACGCGCCCTTGCCCGCGGCGAACTGCGCGATTGCGCAACAACAGCGGCCCTGCCCGATATTTTCGCGGCATTTTTCCATGGCATGACATGCGAAGCACGGGACGGGATGACGTCAACACATCTGGATGCCGCCATCACCGCACTTCTGACCTTATGGGATGCCAACGCGGTGCTCACCGTGCCGTGAAACGGTCTACCAGACACTGATGAGCCTGCAACAGACCAAGCCTTAAGTCGTTAATTCCATATCGGCCACTCCACAATTCCTTGACCCTGTTTTGTGTGCGCATTATGGACCAACCGGTACGGAATTAAATTCCGGAACAGATCGCCGTCTCTCGGTTAAGGAATCCGGTTATGAGCAAACAGGACATCGCATTCGTCACGGGCGCCAATCGCGGCATCGGATACAGTATCGCGAAACATCTGATTGCCTCAGGCATCAACGTGATAGGGACCTATCACTCCAACGAAGACGAGGCGAACGCTGCCGAAGCAGCCCTCGTCGGCCAAAATGCGAAACTGCGCATGTTGAAGCTGGATATCGTGGACCATGAATCGTTTGCGGATTTTTCCGGGCAGGTTAGAGTACTTCTCGAACGCGAATTCGGCCGGAAGACGCTGAATTATGTCGTTCAGAATGCGGGCAACATCATTCACACCCGCTTCGATGCTGCGACACCCGAACAACTCGACAACCAGTACAACATCCATTTCAAAGGCCCCTATCTGCTGACGGTGGCCCTTCTGCCCCTGATCCGGAACGGTGGCAGTATTCTCAACATCACCTCTGCCGCAACCCGCTTCTATCTGACGGATCATGGGCCTTATTCAGCCATGAAAGCCGCTACCGAAGTCATCTCGCTTTACATGGCGAAAGAGCTGGGCAAGCGGGGGATTACGGTCAATGCTGTCGCGCCTGGCGCCATCGCCTCGGATTTCGGCGGTGGTCTGGTCCGTGACGATGCCATGATCAATAAAAGCCTCGCAGACATTACCCCCCTCGGGCGTGTCGGACAGCCCGACGATATCGGAGCTGCGGTCCGTGCCCTTCTATCGGACGACATGCGCTGGGTGAATGGCCAACGCATCGAGGTGACGGGTGGCCAGTCGTTATGACACTCAGACATTCACAGCCGGGAGAGGCCTCATGATCCACGTTATGGCCAGCAGTATCATTCCTGCATCCGTTCCTTCCGTCTGGCGGCTGGTCCGTGATTTCGGCACTCTTGGACGCTGGCTACCGGGCGTAAAAAGCTGCGAGATCGAAGGCAATGAGCCCGGTGACCGCGTCGGTGCGATCCGCTGTGTTGAGATGGAGGATGTCGGCCTCATCCGTGAACAGCTTCTGGCACTCTCCGATGTTGATCACGCGGTCACGTTCTCAATCGTTGAATCCGCCCTGCCGATCCGGAACTATCGCTCTACGATCAGCCTTCTTGCCATCACGGCGAGTGACGGCACGTTCATCCAGTGGCGGGGGCAGTTCGAAGCCTCACCCGAGCATGCCGCCAGTATGGAGGCCCGGATCCCGACACAGATCTACCAGCCAGCTTTCGACAGACTGGCTGAGATACTGGCCTCAGACGCGACATCATCATGAAGGAATTAAGCCCATGATCCACTCTCCCTCTAACGCTTCCCGATCAGGCACATTCAAAATTGGTGGCGATCTCGGCATCAACCGGCTTGGTTTCGGGGCGATGCGCATCACGGGCCAGGGTATATGGGGACCGCCCGCCGATCACGGCGAAGCCATCCGCACACTGAGGCGCCTCCCAGAACTTGGCGTCAACTTCATCGATACGGCGGATTCCTATGGTCCGGACGTCTCCGAATGGCTGATCAGGGAGGCTTTGCATCCCTATGCCAAAGGCCTTGTCATCGCGACGAAAGGCGGCCTCACCCGTTCAGGACCCGACATCTGGAAACCGGTCGGACGGCCGGAGTATCTGCTGCAGCAGGTGCACAAAAGCCTGCGCAACCTCGGCGTCGAGCAGATTGATCTGTGGCAACTCCACCGAATCGATCCCAGAGTCCCGGCAGACGAACAGTTCGACGCAATCCGCTCCTTCATCGATCAGAAACTGATCCGCTATGCAGGACTGAGCGAGGTCTCCGTCGACGACATCAAAACAGCATCGAAATTCTTCGACGTCGCGACCGTCCAGAACCGCTACAATCTCGTCGATCGCACCAGCGAGGACGTGCTAGACTACTGCACGCAGCAGAACATCGGGTTCATCCCATGGTTTCCCCTTGCCGCTGGCGACCTCGCAAAGCCGGGCTCGATACTGGATATCATGGCCCGAAAATATGAAGCACACCCAGGCCAGATCGCACTGGCCTGGATCCTGAAGCGTAGCCCGGTGATGCTGCCGATCCCCGGCACCTCCAAAGTCGCGCATCTGGAACAGAATATCGCAGCGACTGACATCGCACTTTCCGACGAAGACTTTGCAGCGCTGGACGCAGAAGGCCGCAAGGCCTTCCAGTCCACGCGTTAGGATATCACGTCCGGACAGTTACAGTCCCAGCGCCGAAAGGCCGGGATGACTGTCCGGACGCCGCCCCTCAGGCCAGTGGAACAGGCGATCGGTCGCTGAAATGGCTTGGTCGTTGATTGAGGCTGCGCGGTACCGCATCAACCCGTTTTCATCGAATTCCCAGTTCTCATTCCCATGGGACCTGAACCATTGTCCGGTCTGGTCCCGCCACTCATAAGCAAAGCGGACCGCGATCCGGTTGCCCTGAAAAGCCCAAAGTTCCTTGATGAGCCGATATTCCTGCTCACGCTCCCATTTGCGGGCCAGAAACTCTACGATGTCCTCTCGCCCGTGAATAAACTCCAGACGATTGCGCCACTGGCTATCGGGAGTATAGGCCTGCGCTACCGTTTCAGGATCCTGGCCATTCCAGGCGTCTTCCGCGAGGCGGACCTTCTGAACAGCGCTTACAGCGTTAAAGGGAGGAAATGGGGGTCGGGACATTGGAAAATCCGCCTCTGGTTCGGGAACGGATCACGGATTGATCCGATATCTGGTAGTGTTTCCCTGATGCGTGTTTGACGAAAGGACAATCATCCCTCATTTCAGGCCATGACCAGACGGATTGGTATTCTTCTCTACCCAGATTTCCAGTTGCTCGATGCGGCGGGAGTGACAGCAGCCTTCGAAATCGCCGGTGTTTTTGGGGGCGCTCCGTATGAGATGACGCCCCTGTCCCGCCATGGCGGTCTCGTCCGGTCGTCTTCCGGGATAGCACTCGACACTGTTGCTTTTGGGACGGCGGGTTCTTTTGACACGATTATCGTCGTTGGGGGCCATGGCCACAAACAGGCCATGGATTGTCCGGAATTGCAGGCCTTCATCCGATATCAGGCGACCATAGCGCGGCGGATATGCAGTGTGTGTACCGGGGCTTTTCTGCTGGCGGCAACTGGCGTGCTTAATAGACGCCGCGTAACGACACACTGGCAACAGGCTACAGCTCTGAAAGCACAGTTTCCGGAACTCCGGGTTTCGGCGGATGCCATTTATGTCCATGATGGCCCGGTCTGGACGTCGGCTGGCATCAGCGCAGGCATCGACATGGCTCTGGCACTGGTGACTGAAGATCTCGGGTCAGACATCGGACAGCGCACGGCCCAGCAGATGGTGGTTTTCTATCACCGTCCGGGAGGGCAGTCGCAATTCTCGGCTCTCCTTGAGATGGAAAGCACTCAGGAACGCTTTGCCGGGCTTCTGGGATGGATCCGGTCCAACCTGAAACAGCCCCTGACCGTGGATGTTCTGGCCAGTCAGGCCGGGATGAGCCCCCGGAATTTTTCTCGCAGTTTCCGGGCAGCGGTGGGCATGAGTCCCGCCAGAGCGGTCGAGAAACTGCGTCTGGAAGCAGCCCGGGAGCGGGTCGAGCGCTCCACCCTCCCTATTGAAACCATTGCCGTCATGACCGGCTTCCATGATCCCGAACGGATGCGGCGCGCCTTCCTGCGGGAATTTCACCAGCCGCCTCAGGCTGTCCGGCGCAATGCAAATGTCAGTCCGGGTTGAAAAAACACCCGGCTAGCTCCCAGCCTCCCAGTGAGCCGAATACAGCAGGGTCAGCAAACGACACTACCCCGTTCCCGTGCGGTTCACGACGTGCTTACCGAGCGCAAAGAGTGCTGAACTGGCCCGACTGCTCTTTGGTATTTCCTTGATAAGAACAGGCACCTAACGTGATCCAGGGCCGTCAGGGATCTGGGACAGTCGCGCCTCGCGCAATGTCATGCCGCAGACCCGGTTACTCGACGCATTTTTGGGTGTTGCGATCCGCTGGGAAAGATAGATCCCGGTATGGCCCGAACAGGCATAGGCCACGAAGCACCCAGTCGCGAAATAAACGATATCCCCGGCCCCGAAGAGTTCCACACCCATCAGCGTACAGGCCAGCGGCGTGTTCGCCGCGCCCGCAAAGACCGACACGAACCCGACAGCCGCCAGCAGATCCACCGGAACATGCAGCAGGAACGCGAGAATGTTCCCCGATGCAGCACCCAGAAAGAATAGCGGCGTGACCTCACCGCCCTTGAACCCGGTCGCCAGAACCGTGACCGTAAAAACAAGCTTCCAGAACCAGGACCAGGGATAAATCGTCGGGCCAAAGAAACTGACGATCGACGCCCCACCCGGCTCGGACGGCAGAACGCCCAGACCCAGATAGTCCCGGTTTCCAACGATCATCACCAGAAGAATGGTCAGAATGCCGCCAATTGCCGGACGCAGCCATGGCGTCTTGCAGAGCTTTTTCATGAAGGCCGCCAGACGGTGCACGCTCTCGGCGAATATCCGGCTCAGCAGCCCGAACGCCACGGCGGCTATGGCAACCCGCATGACGAGCATGATGTCGACATGCGAGACGGACCCGTCCGAGTTCAGGGTTCCCTGAAATACCAGCGGATAGGACGCGTGATGGATGCCCCAGGCGCGACAGGCCCAGTCCGCAATGATCGATGACATCGCCGCGGGCAGAAGAAAACGGTAGTCCAGCCGCCCGAGCGTCAGGACCTCAAGAGCGAACACGGCACCCGCGATGGGTGTACCAAAAACAGCCCCAAACCCCGCGGCAATGCCGCAGGTCAGCAGAACGCAGGTTTCGGGAGCCCGCAGTCCGAACAGTCTGGCCGTTGCGCTGGCCAGACTGCCACCGACCTGTATGGCCGTCCCTTCACGCCCCACGGACGCGCCGAAAAGGTGACTCACCACCGTGGCAATCAGCACGAACGGCGCCATGCGAAGCTGCACGCCCGCGCCAGGTTCATGGATTTCATCCACGATCAGGTTGGCCCCGGCCTCGACGTCGCGTCCGAACCAGAAGTAACACAGCCCAACTGCCACGCCGGCCAGCGGAAGGCCGTATAGCAGAGCCGGATGGTCAATCCGGAGGGACGTGGCGCGTTCCAGAAGCCACAGGAACAGGGCACACGCACTGCCAATACAGACCGACAGCACAGCCAGAAAGGCGCTCAGACGGACAAGGCTGAAAATATCAGGAAAACGGGGCAGATTCTGAAACTTGCTCATGGCGGACACAGCTCTCCTGTCTTGTCCCTGAGGGGGACGATGGACAGGAATCATCAGCTTCCGGATGAAGCGGTTCGACCGTGAACGGTCAGGCAGAATCCATTGCCTTTGGAGCCATCACAAAGCCGTGGCCGCCCTGATCTGTCAAGAGATGACAAGGTTTTTAGGGAGCGCCACTTTCCTGCATGACATCGGTATGCCACCGTCACTGTAACAAAAGCGAACGGCCCGGTCCGTTTCCCAACAGTCCATCGTTTCTAAGGAACTGCGTTTCATGCGCCGCCTTCTAGTTCTCACCACCCTGCTTGCAGGCCTGCCCCTCACGATCCCGGCTCACGCCGAGGGCACCTTCTCTTTCGCCAGCACACCCGGACAGCTTCCCAAGACCGTCGTGCCGACGGATTACATCATCGATCTGACGACCGACATGGAGCATCTGACGCTTCAGGGCGACGAAATCATCCGGGTCGAGGTCCAGAGCCCGACGGCGGACATCACCCTCAATCAGGCCGGCCTCAAACTGGATAGCGCGCTTCTGGACCACTCCCAGAAAGCCGTCATTCATCAGGATGATGCCGCTGAAACCGTCACCCTGCACTTCCCGGCGCCCGTTCCCGCTGGCGTTCACACACTGGCCATCAAGTATTCCGGCCCGATCCTGAAGACGCCGAACGGCATCTATGTCGACGACTACACGGACCCCAAGGGGAAGCCGCAGCGGATGCTGGTCACGCAGTTCGAAGTCGCGGATGCACGGCGGATGTTCCCGGGCTGGGATGAGCCTGCTTTCAAAGCGACCTATCAGTTGAACGTGACGCTGCCGTTCGACTATGCGGCCGTCAGCAACATGCCCATCATCGGCACGACGCAGCAGGACGAAAAGACCAAGCGCGTCTCCTTCAGCCCGACGCCCCGCATGTCGAGCTATCTGCTCGCGCTGGTGGCCGGGGATATGGCCTCCGTCGACGGTAAGGCTGACGGCACCCCAATCCGCGTTTTCGCGCCGAGCGGCCTCGAAAACCAGGGCACCTACGCGCTGGGAGCCGCCGAGAAGATCCTGCCCTATTACAACGAATATTTCGGCATCAAGTATCCGCTGCCCAAGATGGACATGCTGGCCATCCCCGGGAACTATCAGGCAGGCGCCATGGAGAACTGGGGCGCGCTGACCTACATCGACAACGTCCTGCTGTTCGATCCGAAGAACAGCACACCCCGCACCCGCGAACTGATTTACGAAGTGGTCGCGCATGAAATGGCGCATCAGTGGTCCGGCGATCTGGTGACCATGGGCTGGTGGGACAATATCTGGCTGAACGAGGGCTTTGCTTCCTGGATGGAGATCAAGGCGACCGACAAGATGAACCCGGACTGGGATATCTGGCCGCGTCAGCACGAAACCCGCGAAGAAACGATGGCGACAGACGCCCTGTCGACCACCCATCCGATTCAGCAGACTATTCACAATGTCAGCGAGGCTAATTCCGCCTTTGACGGCATCAGCTATGGCAAGGGCGAACTGGTCATCCGGATGATGGAAGGCTGGCTTGGCGAAGACCATTTCCGAGACGGAATGCGCGCCTATATGAAGGCCCATGCCTTCGGCAACGCGACCAGTCAGGATCTGTGGAATGCGCTCTCCGGCACGTCCGGACAGGATGTCGGCAAGGTCGCCCGCAGCTTCACCGAACAGCCCGGTATCCCGCAGGTCAATGTCGCCGCCACCTGCCAGAATGGTCAGACGACATATACCCTGACGCAGAGCCGCTTCACGATCCATGACCCGAATGCGAAGGCCCTGACCTGGAACATTCCGGTTGTCGCGGGTGGTCCGGGGCTTGAGACCAAAAAGCTGGTGCTTGGTACGGAGCCCGCGACCTTTACCCTGCCACGCTGCAATGCGCCTCTGAAGCTCGATCTGGGCGAGAGCGGATACTACCGCGTGCATTACGACGATGTGGCCTTTGCCCCAATTGCCGCATCCATTCCGAAATTTGCTCCGGTCGACCGCGCCAATATTCTGGGTGACCAGTTCGCGCAGTTCCGGGCCGGGCATGGCGTGCTGTCTTCCTATTTCGACCTCGTGGACCGGCTGACGGCTGCGCATGAGAGCGACATCGCCACGCTTGAGGAAATCATCGGCAAGCTGGAAACGCTTGATTTCTATGAAATCGGCAGCCCGGACCGCCCTGCCTTCCAGGCCTATGCCCGCAGTCGCCTTGCTCCGGTTCTGAAGCGTCTCGGCTGGAATCAGAAGCCGCATGAAAGCGTGCTGGACACGATGCTGCGCCCGTCCGTTATCTCGGCACTGGGTGACTTCAACGATCCGGCCGTGCTCGCAGAAGCAAAGCGTCGTTTCGCAGCCTGGCTGAAAAACCCGGCCTCCCTCCATCCCGATCTGGTCGGTACGGTCTCGGCTCTTGCGATGAAACATGCCGATGACGCGACCTACGAAATCATGGCGAAGAAAGTCCGTGATACGCAGGCAACCGAACTCAAGCTGCGACTGTTCCAGGCTCTTGCCAAAGCCACGGATCCGGACCTGATCCGTCGCAATGTCGAACTGGCCTATAGTGGCGCCATTCCGAACGGCCGCATTTCCATGACCCTGTCATCGGTTGCGTCCGGCAGCGAAAACCCGGACCTCGTCTGGAAGCTCGTGCGTCAACATGAGGCCGAGATCCGCACGCATCTGGCCCCCTGGTCGCAGGATGGGTTCCTGCCTGCCATCGCAGGACATTCCAACAATTCTGACGTTTTGGCCGAACTTCAGAACGACCCGTCCTCCAGCAAGACAACCGGCGCGAAGATTGCCACGGCGCACGCAGTAAACGCTGTTTCCGCCCGCAAGGAAGCCGTCCAGGCAGCCCAGAGCCAGATCCATGACTGGCTTGCCGCCCGCACCCACTAAGCACCTTAACGAGGCGGAAAAGATCCGCCTCGTCCCTGTCCGGGGCGGTAAAACTGCTATAGACGTGGCTCTCCCGTTTTACCTGCCATCGGACCATCCTGCCCCATGCTTCAGATCGAAAACCTTGTCTTCAACGCCTGGGGACGACAGTTCTTCAATCGTGCAAGCGCCAATCTGCCCAATCCGTCCAAGGTTTCGCTGGTCGGCAGAAATGGTGTGGGAAAGTCCACGCTCTTCAAACTGATCAAAGGTGAGCTTCAGGCGGATTCCGGTGAAATCTCCATTCCCCGCGGAGCCCGCATGGCAACCGTGGATCAGGAGCATCCCGCAACGCCCATCAGCCTGATCGAAACGATCCTCGCGGCAGACACGGAACGCGCAGGCCTCATGGCCGAGCTGGAAACAGCCGATCCGGAGCGGATGGGCGATATCTGGATGCGCCTGATCGAAATCGATGCCGACAGCGCGCCTTCCCGCGCTGCCGAAATTCTCAATGGTCTGGGCTTCTCCACCGCGGATCTCGATCGTCCGATGGCTGAATTCTCCGGCGGCTGGCGCATGCGCGTGGCACTGGCCGCCGCACTGTTCGCCGAGCCCGACCTGCTGCTACTCGATGAGCCGACGAACTATCTCGACCTTGAAGGGGCCCTGTGGCTGGAAGCGCGCCTTGCCCGTTATCCCCATTCCGCGCTCATCATCAGCCATGACCGCGAACTGCTGAACAATTCCGTTGATTTCACACTGCATGTCACGGAAGGCAAGCTAGAGCTTTACACCGGCGGCTATGACGATTTCGAGCGTCAGCGCGCCGAGAAAATCCGCCTGCAAAGCGCTACCCGCGCCAAGCAGGAAGCCGAGCGCGCCCATCTCCAGTCCTTCGTGGACCGCTTCAAGGCCTCCGCTGCCAAGGCCGCGCAGGCCCAGAGCCGCGTCAAGCGTCTTGCCAAACTGGCCCCGATCGAGACCACGATCGAGGCTTCGGTCTCGCCGTTCCTGCTCCCATCACCCGCCCGTCCTCTCGCACCGCCTCTGATCCGGCTGGAAAACGTCGAAGTCGGTTATGCTGACGATCCGGCGATCCTGCGCGATCTGAACCTCCGGCTGGACGTGGATGACCGTATCGGCCTGCTCGGCGTCAACGGTGCGGGTAAATCCACCTTTGCGAAAATGATTGCGGGCGCTCTCGAAGTCCGTTCCGGAGAGGTCTCCCGCTCGCCCCGGATCGAGGTCGGCTGGTTCCATCAGCACCAGATCGAGGCGCTGGACCCCGAACAGACCCCGCTCGACATCATGCGCGAGGCCCGCCCGACGGACAGCGACCAGTCCCACCGCTCCCGTCTGGCGCAGTTCGGCATCCATTTCGAAAAGCAGGGCACAAAGGTCGAGGCGCTCTCCGGCGGCGAGCGCGCGCGCCTGCTGCTGAACATGGTGGCCATGGCCGCCCCGCATCTGCTGATCCTCGATGAGCCGACCAACCATCTGGATATCGACAGCCGCCGCGCCCTGCTGGACGCCCTGAACAGTTACGAAGGAGCGGTCATCCTCATCACGCATGACCGTTCGCTCATGGAACTGGTCGCGGACCGGCTGTGGCTTGCCGCGGACAACCAGATCGTCCCCTTCGATGGCGATATGGACGATTATGCGAAGTTCGTTATTGAGCGCGCCAAAGGTGGAACATCCGCCCCATCCCAGAGCGCAGCCAAGGAAAAGCGCTCCAAAGGCAAGAAAAAGAAAGCCAAATAAGAAAACACACTCATCACTATTGAAATTAGAGATGACTGTGTTTGAGTAAATTTTGTTCCGCGTCCTGTCTTTAATATCAAAAATACCAAATAAACGAGACAGGACGCTGAATATATTTTCATGAATTATGACAAGTTGTTATCATTCCTCCTAAATAATATGTAATTTTTGTTATTTTTGAGATGAATCAATTTTCAAACTTCCGTGAACGCGTAAGTCTGACCTGACGTGTGCTTCCCTCCAGGCATGGCGGCTTGACTGCTGACGGAAGCCACGAATGAATTTTAGGAAGGGAAAAGTGTGTCTCCTCTCGGTGGCCTGAAGATCACGGGAAATCGCTTGCCCAGACGGTATAAACTGCTTCTGGGTGCCGTCTTCTTCATGGGCTCCCCCGTTCCTGCACTGGCACAGAGCGCCGATGATCAGGAACTGGCCGCGATCAAGGCCGAGATGCGTATGCTCGAAGGCCGCCTTCAGGCGATCGAGCAACGTCGACACGCACCCTCGACCTCCCGGAGCGCCCGATCAAACACCGCAAAAATGCCGGTTGTCCATAGGATCTCATCCGAAAACGCGCCGCAAAGGGTGGAGACTGCACGGGCCGGGACAACGCCGTCCTCTTCGCCCCGAACAATCCCGGCTTATCGCGATGGCCGCCCCACAAGCGCAATCATGCCGGTTTCGGCCGCAGGTTTTGCTCCAGCGAGTACGATGGCCGGCACGGCAACAGTACCTGTCGCTCCTGTCGTAACGCAGGTCCACCAGACGCCCCCGCCGCTGTTCCAGTGGCTGGGCAATCAGCGGAACGAGGCCCATCGGACCTCCATTGATCTGTCATCGTCCAGCCCGCTTGCCATTACCCAAACGGAAGTGGACCATCTTCCACCCATCTTCCAGATCGGCAATCTGACGGTCCGACTGGGCGGCTTCATCGATTTCTCCAATATATGGAGAAGCTCGAACATGACCAGCGGCCCGGCGACGGCCTGGAACAATTTCCCATACGCCAACAGCCCCAATCATGGGCTGAGCGAGGAACGGTTCTCCGCGCAGCTTTCCCGGTTTTCCACGCTTCTGGAGGCCAATCCGACCAAAGCCGTGCGTCTTCAGGCCTATGTCGAAACTGATTTCGGCGGCTCTGGTGGCACAACCAACAGTGTGCAGATCAATGGCTACACCCCCCGTCTGCGGCAGGGCTATTTCACGTTCACCCAGAAAGACTGGGGACTGCATGTCCTCATGGGCCAGGCCTGGAGCCTGACGACCAATTACGCCAAGGGCGTCATTCCCCGTCAGGAACAGCTTCCGGCCGTGACAGACAACAACCAGATCCCTGGCATCACCTTTACCCGCGTTCCCCAGATCCGCATCGCCAAGGACTGGGACAGGAAATACTGGCTGGCTCTGTCGATCGAGGATCCTCAGGCGACGGTGGGTTTCTCCGATACGCTCAGTTCGGGGGGCACCCTGCCAGCCAGTTACGGACGCCTCGCCGGGCCGCGTGTCTATTACGCCAATGCAGGGGGTGTGCTGCTGAACCCCAATACGCAGTACAGCTACAATCCTGCACCCGATATTGTGCTCAAGACAGCGGTCGATACGTCCTTTGGCCACTACGAAGTGTTCGGTCTGGCGCGCTGGTTCCGGGGGCTTGTCCAGCCAGCGGGCGAAAATCACACCCACAAGAGCACCCAGTTCGGAGGTGGTGTCGGCGCGGGCATGACCGTGCCGCTCGGGACCGACAAGCTCCAGTTGACCGGGAACGTGCTGGCCGGTCAGGGGGTCGGACGTTACGGGCCCAGTCTCATCCCCGATACGACTTTCGATCATAACGGCAATCCGAGCCCCATACCGGAAATCATGGGATCACTCGGGCTGGTCGGACATCCGGCACGTTCCGTCCTGCTCTACACCTATGGTGGCGTGGAGAGCGCGGGCCGTCGCACCTATCTGGGTGCGGACGGCATCCAGCATGGCTATGGCGCGACGGACCTGAACCTGTCCGGCTGTGAATACGAATTCGGAACCTGCTCCGCCCAGACAAGAACGCTGGCCTCCCTGACGACGGGCGGCTGGTGGCACTTCCTGGACGGCCATTACGGCAGTGTCATGGGAGGACTGCAGTACACCTATATCCGGAAGTTCGCCTTCAAGGGCAACGACGGCGCAGATCATGCCGTCGATCCCACGACTTACGGACATACGGTGTATGTGACCTTCCGTTATTA
>CALFLO010000094.1 GCA_937880175.1 uncultured Gluconobacter sp. | reverse complement strand
GTGAAGATCAATCAGGTATTTCTTTTTACTCTTGAAAGCGTTGCCTTTTCGCCCCTTCCTATCGCACCCGCACCCGCACCCGCACCCGCACCCGCACCCGCACCCGCATAGCATCGCATCAGCGGCGACGGGCCGTTTTTCTGTCATGAAAATACCCGGACAGCCTCATACGTCCACAGTGTTGAAACAGGCTTTTCAGAAGCAGTCTGCCTCTTTACAGCGTGTGATTACGCGGCTGGAAATCTTGGGCGTTCAAGCTTGTCTGTGCAGAAACCCCCAGCGTTCAAGCTGTGTTATGGCGTTTGCCGCGCCATCTTCCGCCCGGACCAAGCTGCCCAGCCGGTCCGCATTGGCCACCATATGCGGGGATGTCGCCTGAAGCATGGCATCGCCCAGTGTCTGTGCGGTTAAGGTGCGCAGGCTCTGTGTGGGTGTGGCAACACCAATGCGGTGCAACTGCCAACCCCAGAAATACTGGTCTCCCACAAAGGGCACCGGCACAGTGGGTATCCCGGCGCGCACGGCAGCAGCAGCGGTGCCCGCGCCACAATGGTGCACCGCCAGCCGCATTTTTGAAAAAAGCCATTCATGCGGCACATGATCCACCACATGAATGCGCGCGGAATTGGGCAGAAACTGCCCAAGCTTGGACCACCCACTTCCCACAACGGCACGCAGGCCCGCACGCTGCACGGCTGCCTGCACTGTGGCGGCCAGTGCTTCGGCTTCTCCGCTCACCATGCTGCCAAAGCCGATATAGGCTGGCTTGTCTCCCGCCTGCAAAAAGTGGGCCAGATCAGCATCCGGTGTGTAGTCCGCATTTTTTGCAGACACAAAATAGCCCGGCATGGCAATGCGTGCGGGCCATTCCGGCTGGCGGGGCACCACATGCTGGCTGAACCCAAACAGAATATGGCCGCCTGTTGCCTTGGGGTTATGCCACGGCCCCTTTAAAGGATAGGGCGGTAAATCCAGCGCGCGGCGCATGCGGTTTGCCGTGTCCCGCATCAGCAACCATGCTGTCTGGCGCAGGGTGCGATGGAGCGCAAAATTGACAGATGCAGGCAACGGGCGGGGTCTGAACCATACGGGCGGCAGCGCATGGCTGGCCTCCAGCGGTTGCAACTGGGTCTGCACAAACGGCACCTGCAACCGCTCGGCCAGACTGGCTGCCAATAACGAGACATTGCCAGACCCGATCAGCAATGTTGCGTCTTCTGCCGCTTTCAGCCCCTGTGCAGGCCAGTCCTGCGCCATGCGGCGTGTTTCCGCCACCACCACGCGGGCCGCCGCCATGCCGCTGCGGCCATCCAGCGCCTGCGGGTTGTGGCGCATCATTCCGGCAAAATCAGCGGTTAGAGGAGAAAATTCCAGTCCGGCTCTGGTAATGGCGGTTTCAAAACCGGGGTCTGCCGCCAGCCTTACAGCGTGCCCTCGGGCCAGAAGCCCTTCACCAAGGGCAATGTGGGGGCGCACATCCCCTTCCGTGCCAACGGTCATGATAACAATTGTCATAATTCTTATTCTATCCTGAGGTTTCCCGTTTCTTATTGTTTTGCATAGTCTTATTTTTCTACCAAGTGTAGATTGTCGCATAACTTGGAACCAAAAAATACTGAATTGAACCTAACGCAAAATACCGATTGACCTCAGACCACATATTAGGCTCAGGACTTGTCTTATGAAATCCGGGTCGCTGTATATGCGATAAAGGCAGCAGTCAGGAGGTGGCCACCTCTTCTTTTCCTCGGGCCTGAGCGGATACCTGGGAGAAAATCCCGGATGGCAAGCATAGGACAATGGGAAATGGCACAGACATGCGCAAAGCTGGAGAGTAATACCGTTGTTGTTGGCATTAACGTTTCCAAGGATCATCCTGATGCCGCTCAATATCCATCTGGTGACCTGATCCAGACTTCCAACGATACGAAAGGCCTCAGAACGCTTCTACGATGGATTGGCAGGCAACGTGCTGTACATGTTGTCTTCGAAGCGACCGGCCCTTTCCATCGTCAACTGGAGAGTCATCTGGCCAAGGCCGGCATCCCATTCTCACGGATCAATCCGCGGCAAGCACGAAAGCTTTCAAAAACGGATCGGGTAGGCTGTGTCATTTTGGGGGCTGGTGACGTGGTTTGTGCTACTGCGAACGCGGGCATGCCCCCAAGCAAGACAAAGAGAGGCAGGATAAATTTTGCTGTGCGGACGGGTCTGCCATGGCTGGCAGAGCAGTAGGGATAAGGCATAAGTGGTTCTCCTTTAGGGAGGAGTATTCCCTCTCATCATGCGACCAGATTCACTTTTTTAGACGAATCTGGTGAGACGAAGTTTTTCGTCGCATCTTGTGAGGCAAAGATAGGGGCTTACGTGAATAAGGAGACGAAACTGTTATGCAACATGGCGTCAATCCGAGTTGTGACGCGATAAGCCCCAGAGAAGATACTGGAATACAGGGTGAGCACCTTAAGCTGGAGGAAACATCCACCAGTGTTGTGACATTCCGTACTCCAAGTTCACCAGAGGTCAGAGCGCGTTATAGGCAAATTGCCCAGGATGGAGAAGGAAACGTACCGCATCCCCGTTTTGGGGACGGGTGGCGGTTGCGTGTAGATATCTTGGGTGAAGACGGCAGCATAGTCGATGGCAGTGTTTTTTTCAGACTGTTCCGTGGATCTGAACAGATCGTCAGACCATATTTATTAGGCCTGATGACGTGGGACGAAGACATGCGCCTGGGAGCGTTGATTACCGCCAGTTTGCTGGGCAGCCTTGGATATGCTCAGGGAAAGATCACCCCGACAGGCAAACCCAAGGAAATCACAAAAAGCGGCTTTCTTCCTCAGCTTATTACCTTGATATCGAACACGCCATACGGGCCGCGTCCGTCTGAGGCTCCGTATATGATGGAACTCATTCACGAAATTGCCGCCGTGCTCATGCAGGAAGTCAAGCGGCGGGTTGGAGAAATTGCTCCGCCACCCTCGAAGGTAAAATTCTGTCTATGAAGGAAATTTTTGTGAAAATAACGTATAGCCTGCCACTGGCAGCCTTTGCTTGTTTGGCATTGTCACAACCAGCTTCGGCGCAAAACATGATTAGCAGCGGGACGAGCCAGTTCGCACCCAAAACCACGCCACATGCTGTTCCCACTCTCTTTTCTGAACACCCAGCCTCTTTGGAGCAGTTACTGAATTCTGGATATGAAATCCGCTCCAGCGCCAGTAGTGAAACAGGTTCATCCATGATTTTGTTCCGGCCGGCTCAGCCAGGCCAGAAGGCATCATGGGTCAGGTGTGAATTGATTGGTGACAGGAACGGTAACATCGTGTTGCGTTCAAGTCATAATGTCACATCAGACTGTCGCAATTTGAACTGAGAAGACCAAGCGTCTTGCGGTATTCAAACTCTCGTTTTTAGTCAACCACACAGGTCCGTTATGCCATCCAAGAAAACATCTCGCACCAAAAAACCAGTCGTACCCAAAGCTCCTGAAGATCCTGCTCGGCATCGTTATACAGAAGATGAAATGGATGCGCTTATTGATAAAGCGTGGCCAGAAGAAAAAGTTGAAGCGTATTTCCGAGCCGAGCGTGAGGATGCACCTATTCCTGTTGTGCATGATTTTGCCGTCATGAGGCCCCAGACAGCACGGCTGGCGAAGGCTCTGGCCGACATGTTTCCTGGCCAGTTCAAAGGCGTGGAAATCGGCGCGTGGCCCCCGATCAATGCAGAAGATGGCATGATAGACGTGATCTATCTCGGAGAGAGCTGGATTGTACAGCTTGGATATGACGGGTACGAGCCCTCAAGACTTGGTTTTGTCAATGCGACATGTGACGGGCTGGACTACCTGGAAGCGCTCGAAATTGATTGTGGTAGCTACCAGAAAGATGGCTTTGATTCCTATGAGGCAGCGTTTCCGTTGACCGATGAAGACCGGGAGGAATTCATTGATTACATGCAACGCAATTTTAACCGGCCGGCTGAAAAGGTCATTCTTGTTCGAGAAGATGATCGCGAAGCAAATCAGGCAAATGGGGATAAGGTCGTTCCTTTCCGCAAGCCCTCATGATGTTTTGCTGCTTCAGTTAGGCGATCCCAGGCATGCTGGAGCAGCTCTGAAACAGAGTTGTTCCGTAGGCTTTCCAGTTCCTTCGCAAACGTTTCACTTGTATGCACCACTGAGGAAAGATCCGGGGCAACTTCTGCAGTCCCTGTCATGACAATTCTACTAAGTGTCTGAATCCGAGAATCTATGTGACGAACGATCATATAGACGGCATCACAATGGCCGGCATTTTGCCGCACAGGACTGTAGATTTTCTCAGACCATCCACCCGGCAGAGTTTGCCGCCAGTAATCGTTGCGAATATCCCCACTCAATCGGCCTTGTAAGTGCTTGGTTTCAATGACGAGTATGCCAAAAGCCGTCAGAGCGACATGATCAATCTGCGTTGGGTTTCCTGATCGGGTTGGCAACACAATATCATGGAGACTGGGCAGACCATATTCAGCAAGAATATTCCTGACGTTCGTCTCACCTTTTCGCCCCTGAATATCAGATTTGAAAGCTTTCAAGAACGAGTTTTCTCGTGCAGACCTCATGGGAGCCCCGTATCGCCGACGCATTAGATGTCCTCCATTTTCTGGGATACCCGCAACACTTTCTTGCGGCGCCTGGCTTCACGCTGGCGTGCACAAACTAACTCGCGATTTCGAGCATAGTATCGTTGATGCTTTGACATGTTATCGCCAGAGGTGCGCGGATAATGAGTTGTTTTGTGCGGTGAACCGTTGGGTGCAATGACAATGCTTTCAGTTTCGACAGGGGACGTCATGACCGAATGGTTCGACAGTTTGCTCTCAACAGACTGGGGACTGGATTTTCGCGGCATTACAAACTCCTCACTGATCGGGAACCAGTTTGGAGTGTGCTGATGCGACGAAAAATACTCATTTTTCAGGTAAGAGACTTTTATAATGCCTTGAGCGCACAGAACAACACGCTCGCCGCAATGGTGCGGCCTGGCGGCCCGCGCCCTTAATGGCGCGCCATTGCCCCGACCGGTTGTCTGTGCCCCACGAAATTGGGACCAAAATCAAAGGATCCCAAAGATGAGTATATCCACAATATCAGTCCAGACACTCACTGGCCCAGCCTCGCTCATCAACCGGCTCGTTAAAGAGCTTGTTGAGGGATACTGCCACTCCGAAGACATCATGGTTATCGATGACAATACGGTACAAATTTCACTTTATAACGGCTCAGGTTCGACCCTTCTCCATCATGCAGACGCTCTTTCTGTAGACTATCCAGCACTGGATATCCGAGCCGTAGAATGGGTTGATTGTTTCGAGGACGTCAGTGTTGCTTATTGGAAAAGCGGACGTAAAATATACCAATGTGATTTGTGCGAGATCGTCTCGTGTGAGAAGCCTGAAGGCTACAGCGGGCCGTTAGCCGATAAAAGGATCAGGTTCTGGCAAGCCGTGCCCGATTTAAAGATGGCGATCCAGCATATCCTGCCCGATTACGATCTGATGGCTCTCTCAGAGCTGGCCACGTTGGCTGGCGGCTGGCTTGCCCTGCACAATGCAGACTGCAAAGTTCTCTTACGGCTCCCTTCGCAACCCGACCTGAACGATGGATGCCTTGTCCAGCTTTCATCTGAAATAGGGCGCGTTGCTATCGTACAGGGCATAGATCGCTACGGATGTTGTGCGTCTGAACAGTCAGTTGCTTATGCGGATGTAACAGCCCGTTGGCCTGAGTTGCGACCGTTTCTGCGCTCGTATTGGCGCTCAGGAAAAAAGCAGCGCACACGCAATAGAAGATGGCGCCAACTTCAAAAGAAAATGGCTGGAAAGCCCATGAAGTCGAGATTATCGCTTAGACACAGTGAGGAACAGGATATTCCTTTCTAAGACAGGAGCGCTCTGACCGAAACGGTCTCTCGCATCAAGCGGTGGCTCCTCGTCCGTCTGTCTGCGCCAGACGGCCTGCGGTGCCGGCGCTGTGCGCCGCGCATGACCCGACAGCCCGCTCCGGTCGGACCTGAAGGAGTTCATAACTCTTAAGAAAGCGACATCTCATGTCCTATCGGATTGTTTATGACCTCGCTGCCACGAGGTTTTCTGCGGACACTCTAAACGCAGCCTTCCCAGATCATGGGTTTTCTAGTGACCAGTATCTCTTCTTCGAATTGGGTGGCGACAACAACCTCTATGAATCCTATGCGTCCCGCCAGCGCATCCTCCAACGGCGTGTCAGAAACTGGTCACTGATTGCAATGGGATCAGAGTGGGAAGTGATGCGTCAGCTCGTCACTTTTGCTGCGTCATGTGAAGGGGGCGGTATGCGGTTCAGTGGGGCATCTGAAACGGCCGCCGAGACATACATACGCAAATGTAGGACAATAGTCTCTGAGGCAGTAACGCCTGATATCCTCTTGCAAAAAATGGGCTGTGGGGTGTCTTTGCAGATTGCAACACTCGGTGACGAGTGTCCTGAGTGGAGAAAGAGGAAAATTGAGACTCTGACAGCGCTCCTTGGGCAGCCTGGAGGAACAGACACTCATGACTGGTTTGTCCGGCCCCTGCATGAAATGAAGGATGCGGCGGCTTTATTTGCCTTTGGCTACATGGACGGTCGGCCAATTTATAACATGGCGAGCGTCTCAGTCATCCACCAGTCCAAACTGCCTCTGATGAAAGACCTGGCGATGCGGAAGCCTTTCGCATTCTAGCGCCAGAGTTATCCCACCTGCATAGCCTGTCTTGCAGGTGGGAGGAGAGCGCTTCACCATATCTTCGCGGCTTTCATCATGTAACCCCAGGCTAACATACCAGTCACAGTGGTAGGAATCATCATCCATTGGGCGATGGTCGTGTGACCAGAACAGGCAAGGCCAATGGCGGTGCAGCCAATGGCTATTTCTGCAAACCCGTAAGTTACGCCTTGGGTTATGGTGCGTGTGTTATCGTTGGGATCCATCATCAAGTGTTCTCCTTGTTACGGTACATTGCTGAACAGTGAGTCCGAGCCACCACACAATGTCGCCAGAAAGGCTGGTACTGTAAGTAAACAGAATGCGAGTATACACTGTCTGCGTTCGCTAAACCAAAGTCTCGTCACAATAAAAACTACAACAGAGTAAAGCAACAGAATTAAAACTGCGTTGAGACTAACGCTCTCGCTATCCATGTCTCGTTTCCCATTTGTGTATCGATGCTTCAGGTGTCATCCATCGTCATGCGACCGAAAACGAGAAATGGACTTTTTATTGAATGCTCAGACTTATTTCGTTTTGCGGCCAGGTGCTTTACGATTTGACGCGATATTTGTTTCACCTGATGAGAGTGTGGCATTGGTGTCATCGCCACGTCGTCCCAGTGAGTTGCGCTTGGCAATGGCGGCCCGCTGTGCGGAGTAGCTTGGTGCCACCATAGGATATTCCGGGGGCAATCCCCAGCGTGCGCGGTAATCTTCAGGCGTCAGGTTGAAATGTCTCTGAAGGTAGGATTTCAGCATCTTTGTTTTCTTACCGTCCTCAAGACAGACGATATAATCGGGAAAGACCGAGCGCTTGATGGGGACCGCCGGTGTGCGTTCCTGAGATACGATTTTTTCGGGAGCTGGTGGTGCAGGTGTGACGTCAGGGACCGGCGCAACGGAAGGCGTTGCGGCTTTCTCTGGCTTTTCAGGAACGGGTTGGGAGAGTGAGAGTGTATCGAGCGTCGCATAGACTGATCTGATCAGATCTGGAAGGGATTCGGCGCTGACCGTGTTGTGGCCTACGTAGGCTGATATGATTGTAACGGTCTGCTCCACCTTTTGTGTGTCAGGTTCGTGAACGGATGCGGACTCTGTCATTGCGCCTGTCTTTCTGTTATCTGAATGTCGTCTCAATACTAAATCTCTGACCTGTAACGGAAAAAACCCATTTAACATGCCGTAAATCATAGGCAAGGTATTGTTGCTATCGCATAGAGGGGACTTAGCCCGCCAACGATCCTTGGGGTTGATCGTTGCACTTCGCACAGGCCACGCCCCGTAGAACATGTGTTTTGTTCTGACGCTCAATCCAGCCACTCTTCCAGCCACAGCGGGCGCATGAAAACAAGGCAACGCATGTATTGCCCGGTTCGTAAATACAGCCGTGATCTCCAACATCAATCATGTGTGCCAGATAGCGCCGTGGTGCGCGTGGCTTGCGATATCCAAACAGATCCGGCTGGCGGGGTTTGTATTTCGCCGTGGTGCGTGGAGAAACCATGAGCCGCTCACTGGCTATCGTCGGGCGGGGTATTCTTCGTGAAAGACGGGTCACTTCTTGGGTCTGACAGGACGCTGAAGGAGGTCATGTCCGCTTTCGATCTTATAAGAGTAAAATGGTCGGATTGCTCTCGCGGAAAGAGAGAGAAGGGATTTTCGCCAGATGTGAGCTCAATAATACAGGGTCTGGCCCAGGGGCTTTTGGGGAGTGCCTTAGATCTCATCGTGTTGTCCTTACACATAATAAAATTCTGTTCTGATTTCTGTCAGGCCATGATGCGACCGAATAGAAAAAAACAGCCCTTCTTCAAAATTATGAAGAGAGTCCAGATCAGGTTGGGCTTGCGCAGACGCAGTTTCCTTGTTTCCGTTTGCCCTGTTCTTGCGTGTGCCACCTCAATACGGATCCGGGACGCCCCTGTCGGGGTGCGTTCGCTCAGCATCTCTAGGCGGCCGAGCCGCCAAGAGATGTCGAGCCCCCTAAACGGGGTCTCGCCACTTTCGTGCTAATGCTCACCGTCATTCTTTTCTATACTTACATTTACTTATTTGTGTGAAAGTAAATAAAGGGCATACGGAAAAGAAAGCGGAAGTTAATGGGTAAGTAAACAAAAATAATTCATTTATTTTGTTGTTTTTATTGCATTTTATGCTTGCAATAGTGGGGCGGTTTGTACTATCTTTTACTTGTGAGAGGGAAATAACTCCCAATCATAAAGCGCCCCGAGCCAGTGCGGACACACTGAAACGGGGCTAACGCCAGACAGGAGACTAGATCATGTCAAACGCTGCTACCGCTATCGCTCAAGCCCATACCGAAGCGCAAGAGAAGAAAGCCAACAAGGCCAATAAAAACGCACCCCGCGCCCGTTCCTTTCAGGAAGCCGTTGACCGCAAGGCCGCTGCCCCTATCGCTACCCTTGAAGCCGTCAAGGCACTCATTCCCACAGATGCACAGGCCGCAGCTATTGCCCGCGCCTTCGCCATTGATGAAGTGGACACTGATGAAGTGTTCGGAGCCGGTTACAATTCCGTGATGGAAGAAATCAAGATCATGGAACCCATTCTTGCCACCACCGTAAACGGTGAAAAGAATTACCGCGCTCTTGAAATGCACATGCAGCGCATCGTGGGCGCGCGTGTGGCCTCTGCTTTCGGGCAGGCCCAGTTCTATGAAACCAAGCGGCAGGCCGCCCGTGAACTGTCCTCTGGCTTTACAAACGACAACCGCGACGAAGATCGTATGGGGGTGGATGGGCAGGCCAACCGTGCCGCCTTCGCCCGCGAATTTGCCGCACAACTCGGCATGAAAGCCTATGGCCTGTCAGCCCTTGCAGAAGGTGCCGCCAAGGCTTACGCCGAATACTTTGGCTCTGAATGGAAGCCCTACAGCCGCAATTCCGCCCGCTCTCTTGATCGCCAGATCGCCGATGCACAGGCAGACGCTCTGGGCTTCTGATACAGCGGCCGGGCGGCTTCGCCGCCCGGTTCTTTTCCTTCACATCGGATGAGTATTGGATGAACACGAACCAGATTACAGACCGGGAGCGCCGCTTTCTCAGGGCTATTCTGCCCCCAAGGCAGACCCGGAAATCTCAGGAGGATCGGCTTAAGGCAGTAGCGTCAGCCTTGCAGACTATGGCGCTAAGTGTGGTTGGGGTTGGTATCATAACCCCGTTTTTTACCTCACAAATGGGGGTAAATTGGCGTATGATGATGGTTGCCGCTGGCGTGGCTTCTTCAGTGGAAGTAATTTCCTTGCTAACTCTGGCCTATATCCAATATCCTCCAGAAAAGGAGAACAACGACCATGAGTAACTTTACAATCAACATGATTGGCATTGTCGTGCCGTTCTGCATCTTCACGTTGGCTTTTGGCTTCGCTCTCGGTCCAATCCTGCGCCGTCTTAACAAATTGCGCGACAGGCTCGACGCTCAGGCGTCCCATCATTCCTGACAACAAGGCGGCCTCAGTGCCGCCTTTCTCTTATGCCTTGCACCAGCGCGGGGAAAAGGCGGCCAGCAGAGCTGGCCAACTATGAACGGCCGGGGCTGCGCCCCGGCAGCTCTTGGACTGTTCTCACGCTCTGACGCTTCAGGTTCCCCGTTAGCTCCGATTGCATCTGCTCATGAAGGGGATCACTGCACCCTTTTTCCTCCTCATATGAGGCTGGGTGCGGGGGAGGGCGTTCTGGATCCTCTCACGCTTTTGGCTGTAAGCCTGAATCGTTCTGGTCTCGACCGGCATGGCCTTGGATTTCCTGTCGGGTTGCTTCCTTTCTTTCTGTTTGTTTCAGCTTTTCCGCGTGATCCTCCGCAGTGTCCGGGGCGCCCCTGTCGGGGTGCGTTCGCTCAGCATCTCTAAGCGGCAGAGCCGCTAAGAGATGTCGAGCCCCCTAAACGGGGTCTCGCCACTTTCGTGCTAATGCTCACCGCCGTTCTTTCCTATACTTGCTATTTACTTATGTATTAGTAAGTAAATAAAGGGCACGCGGGAATGAAAGGTTTGTGTATTTGGGGTTGTCTTGAAAAACTTATATTTTCTTGCGCTCTCTTGTTGTTTTTCCTTGCGTTATTTGAGCATCCGTACTATCTTTTACTTGTAGGCGAAAGAAACAACACCGCCAACGGCCAGTAAAGCCGGTTTCATCAGAAGTATAGCAGTGTAGGAGAAGTGTTATGGCTGGTTCCGTTAATAAAGTTATTCTTGTCGGCAACCTCGGCAAAGACCCGGAAGTGCGTCACTCCCAGTCCGGGCAGAAGATTGTTTCTTTCACACTGGCCACGTCCGATACCTGGAACGACCGCCAGTCTGGCGAACGGCGTGAACGCACTGAATGGCATCGCATCGTTATTTTCAATGAACGTCTGGCAGATGTGGCGGAACGCTTCCTGCGCAAGGGCCGCAAGGTCTATCTCGAAGGCTCACTCCAGACCCGGAAATGGCAGGGGCAGGACGGCAAGGACAACTACACAACCGAAGTTGTGGTTCCTCGGTTTGGCGGAGAGCTGACCATTCTCGATACGCGACACACTGAGGAGGGTGAACAGAGTGGCGGATACAGCAACGCCCCACGGAACTCTGGCACCCGCAGTAACGGCGGTCAGGCGGGGGCGTGGGATGCGCCGCAGTCAAACGATGATCTCGATGACGAGATACCGTTCTGAGTGCCAGTTTTTTCCTCTAAGGCCGGGGAGGTGCCCCGGCCAGTTCAGCCGGAGTATTCCTCATGTGTGATGTCGCAGAACTGTATGAAACAGCCAATTCCGCAGCCAGCAAGGGCTGTGGCTGCTCTTATGAACTCTATGTTCAGAAACTGACAAGAGAGATTGATCAGACTGTCTCTCGGCTCGCTCCCGATCAGGCCGCAGCCCTGCAGGACTATGCAAGACAGAAAGGGGACTATGCCCCGGATGCCGATGGCTTCCACCTTGCGGGCTTCTGCTGCCACGGCATTGAATACGGATGCTGTCCGGCAGGATGCGATGATGTGGAGGAAGACGACTGGGACAGTGAAGACGAAGAGGCTGCCAGAATAGCCCTCAATCAGGAGATCATGGCCGAAATCGAAGAGGAAGCAGAGCAGGCAAGGATGGCCGCAGTCGCTTCCCGTGATGCGCGGGTTCTCGATCGCATTGGCATGATCCGCAGGAGAATGGCGGTATGAGACAGCTTGTCCAGGAGCTGGGGCGGACGGCATTTCATATCGTGAAGGGGATGCCCTCACCTTCCTTTGTCAGGCTCAACACACTCAGGCGGTTTGAAAGGCTGCTGCTGGCCATTCAGGAAGACCGAGTGGCCTCTTCGTTGCTCCGGTCCAAGGTGCCAGAGCCGGAGCCAACCCCACATGATGTCGCCCGCGGGCTGGCCGACCTTGTCCCGTTACGGTTTCAGCTGCGCGAGGATGAATCCTTCAGGCCTTTCTCAAGAGGGAGTGCGCTGGCTTTTATCGCCTCACGCCGAGACGAAGCCCGTCTGGAAGGGTTGCAGGGGGTGGCTATGCCGCTGTCCATAGCGGGCGTCGATTATATGGTGCACTACATGCGGGGACAGGATGGTGTGACTGTCGGGCACCTTTAATGGGCAATTAAAAAGCCTTGAAGTCATCATGTTTGGCATATACAATTAGGGATATACATAAAGGAGGCTCTGATGCCAGTTCCTGAAGTGACTCCCCGACCGCGCGAAGTGAAACTCTTTCGGAACAATCGCAGTCAGGCTGTGCGTATTCCAGTCGAATTTGAAATGCCAGGAGATCGCGTGCTGATACGCCGTGACGGTGACAAGCTCGTTCTGGAGCCTGTGAAAACCCCTTCCACTCTGAAGGAGCTTCTCATGGCATGGCGCGAAGAACCGCAGCTGGCCCCCGAAGACGATTTTCCCGATATTCAGGACGTAGCCGCCAGACCGGAAGATATTCTGTGAGCGCCTATCTCCTTGATACCAATATCATCAGTGATCTTGTCCGAAATCCTTCCGGCCCGTGCGCGCGTCGCATCGAACGTATCGATCCCGGCGACCTTTGTACCAGCATTATTGTGGCCGCTGAGTTACGATATGGATGTGCTAAAAAAGGCTCTGCAAAGCTGTTAAACCGGGTTGAAAGCGTGCTGGCGTTTGTCCCCGTGCTGCCTCTCGATATTCCTGCCGACTGTGAATACGGTGGCATCCGCGCCGAACTCGAAGCCGCAGGGCAGACGATCGGCATGAATGATCTGCTCATCGCGGCTCACGCCTACACCCTCAAGGCGACCCTGGTGACGAACAACACACGTGAGTTTATGCGCATTCGAGGCTTGAAGGTTGAAAACTGGCTGGAGGATGGGACGTGACTGTCTTTTGCCCCAGAAGAAACAAACGGTCAGCATAACAAGAAGACTTAACCAGACTGTCTGAAAAGATGACGGTTTTACAGACACAGGAGCGTCAGGTGCCGAGAGAGGTTTATCAGCCAGAGACGATTGTCTCCATGACTGTGGCGGATGATGAGGCTGAAGCACAATTCGGCAGTCTCATGAAAGCAGTCCGGAGAGAAAAAAATTTCGATCCCTCTTTGCCCCTGACCATCACTGTCGAGCAAAAACCAGCGGGTTATGCGAAGTCCTTGGAAGGGTGCTATCATGTATCCTTGAAAATAGTGGCTTTACTGGGCGCCAGGGTTTCCGGGATTGAGCCTCACGATCCGAAGCACGAAGACAGTTCAGACGTGCTGTGGCTGTCAGGGCATCCGGAGACGGAATTGTCTGCCGGACGCGCCATCTTCGTGACACCCGCGACAGCCATGGAAAATCATTGGATGATTGACGAGTGCAACGTGAGTAAGGTCGGCAGGAATGGAACGTACTGGACCGTCACGGTGCCTGGGTCAGAAGTTATCGGCGTCGTGGAAAAGCTTTACGGCGGTAGTTCAGCTTGCGAGAGAGGTGTGTCATGAATCTTGCCCGTGCGATCATGATCCGCAAGGAGCGGAAACGGCAACGCAGAGAGGGGGCAACCCGACGAGAGAGGCTGTCCGTCTCGCCTTTGCTATGGGATAGCCTTGCGGCAGACAGGCAACTCCAGCGGACATGGAGGGCAGAAGGGGTGCCATTCTGGAAGCGCTTGCTCCGGGCCTTCCTGATTCAGGGATAAAACACAGTGAAGGTTGGCCGGTCGCATCATGGCCAGCCAACATCACACTATGAAAACGACAGAAATCCCCTCTTCTTCCGAAAGCCCGGCTCTACGGCTCTCCGGTCGCCGACTGTTCCAGTGTCTCATGGTGCTGGGCTGGACGGAACGTCTCGCGGCCGAGAGATGCGATATGCATCGCACACAGTTTCGACGCGCCATTGCCGGGACATCGTCATTGCCTCCTGATCTCTCGGCATGGTTGCTCGATCTGGAAGCCGCAATTCTAGCGCGACCATCCCCCCGTAAACGATTGCATGATCCGGCCTTTCAGGAGCGCAGTTTGAGCGCAGTCAGCTGAACCACAAAAAAAAGCCGCCTTATGGCGGCTTTTTTGTGGGACAGAACTGATGCGGAAGACGCTTTCAGTGTCCAGAGAGATAGGCTTTGGCAATCACCATACCCAACGTCACTGCTCCAGCTATGGTGAGGCCGACTGCTTGCCTGCGTTGGATAAAGTTACTGCTGGCTTCATATTTCCGCCCACCCGTGAAGATGAGCGCAGACGCCAGACAGGGCAGGAGCATTAACGCAAGAATATCCATGTGGGCTTAATGTCCGAAAATGAAGTCCAGTTTCCCATCATTCCTCACGGCAGGACGACATGTCATGCTTGGATCACTCGCAACACGATAGGGGGCCAGAGCATCGGCTGGCACCCATACTGTTTTCCGGAGAAAGCTAAGAGAAGGAAGATAACCATTAGTCGGAGCAATGTTGTCAGGGATAGCAACGACAGTGCCTACCGGCCCTTTGTTTTCTGACTGCGCGTCCGGTTTTGCCCGAGCGAAGACCGTATGAGAAGGATCCTGCATTTGATCCATAGATTGATTCAACATCATGCAATGGTAGCCTTCTATAGGGCTTTTGGACGCAGCCATAGCGTGAGTGCTTAAGGCCAAAAAAGTGGCACAAGCAAACAACGATTTAAGTGACAGGCTCATTTAACGGTATCCTCTAGTTTAGCTTGAAAGTATGGGCGAGCTTGCAGCGGATCCCATTTTGGAGGCTACGTTAGACTTCCATTGTCCAACTGTCTCCCCAGGGGAAATCCCATTATTCGCAAGTTGTTGGGAAGATAGACTAGGCAAAACTGCTGACATAGGTGTGTCCTCAGATGCTTGAGCTACCTTTACACCGGCAGAAGGCCCAAAATTATAATATGCTCGTGCGTCGAGAGCAGTCGGGTTGCTGACGCCAGAATTCTGCAGAGTGGTTGCGGCATCCTTGAGATACTGTGCCGCAGCAACCGCCTGTGTGGCCGGATCTTGCTGGCCAGAAACTCCCGTGTTGGTGATACTGGATGCAAGGCTAGGGTTAGAGGCCAACGCCTTTTGCAGAGCTTCATTGTAGGTGCCGTTCGACATTTGGAATGCACCTGTTATGGATGAATTGCCGTTGGCTGTATAAACGTTGCGACATCCTGACTCTACAACGCACGTTGCCGCCAGAGCATCTGGATTTACCCCAAGGGCGCTGGCATTTTGGGCCGCGGCATATCCCCATGACTGGGAATACATCGATTGCAGAGCATCCGTACTGCTGCCGTTTGTTGTGGTTGTAGAGACTACGGACCCACTCCCACTAATCTGCTGTGTTGTGGTGGAGGTCGGTGGTGTCCAGCCGCCCATCCCAACTTCCTGATAGGTTGCATTGACCGTTGGCGGCAGACCTGCCGGGACATTGACGGTTTGCGCCAATGCAGGATAAACTAAGAAGGAAGAGCCAAGCACAGGCCAGACCTTCCATGCGGTTCGTCTCTTTTTCACGAGCATCTCCTTTGGCTGCGATGCGGTGATTTTTCCTCATCATGATGCGACGAGTTTAAAAAAAGAGCGGGGAGGGAAAGTGTGTCCATTATGGTCACACTTTTATGGAAGACGCCCCAGCACGAAACCGATGATGACAAGCACCATCCCCCAGAAGATGATGATCCCTGTGGAGCGCCATTGATACCGGTCGGCAATCAGTTTTGCCCGCCGCCCGATCTCAGGTTTCAACGACTGGAAGACCTTGCTGACAACATCCAGAACACGTTGCTCAACCATCCGTTCGTTGATCTGGCTCAGCGCCTTCGCTGCATCCACACCGTCCTGCAATGTAAGCTCGATTGAGCGACGTTCTGCCTTAATCAAGACGAGGGCCTCATCGAGGCATCTGGGCATAGCTTCAAGCGTGCGGTTTTGTGCTTCCAGCACGGCCAGTATCGCCAGGAAGAAACGCCCGTTCGCAGTATCCGGCCTGACAGTGAAGTGCTGAAGCGCATGCTTCAGCTCCTCAATCGCCTGCGCGGGAGTGGGGGGATTGTCCGGCTGTCTGTCGTTTTTCTGACTCATGGCTACTCAAAGTCTTTCGGGACAGGCAGACCTTTGGGCATGTCGGGAAGGAGGCTAGGGTCAATCTGTGCAAGAAACTCGGGGAAAGAGCGGTGAAACCAGACTTCTGCGCGCATCCGGTCAAAAAGACCGCTGGGGGGATGGCCCTCGACGTTCTTGTCATCAATGAAGTCTGCGTAAGACATCCGACGATCCGTGATTTCGTCCATACCGTCCAGTTCCGGCAAGAAGTAAATTCCGCCATTTTCATCTGACGTATCTACCGTGGCGTTCATGACTGCTGGTGTCTGACGGATTTTGTCGAAATGGCTGTTGTTTGAGTAACCAAGTGGCAGCAAGCCACGGTTCATCACGATGATGCTGTGGCCGGGCAGGAAGCGCCGTTTCTCTTGGAGATCCTGCAGGTAGTCAGCATCGGCCAGTTCCGTGCCGAGCATATATACCACGACAACCTTGATCCCCAGCTTGGCCAGTTGCGGCACAAGAGGGGTGCTATTGATGATTTCGTGGAAGGCAGTCCAGCCGCCGCCGATATCCAGTATCACGTCTTTCTGGCGTTTCACCATGCCTTCGATCTGCTGTTCCAGCCAGGATTTCTGCTCCTTGAGATTGCCCGTAGCGGGTTTCCTTGTATTGGGGTGGAAGTGCGCGATGGAGTGGGAGACGTTCAGGAGGTCTGTATTCCAGACTTCTACATCACCGCCTTGACGCATGACTGTCTCAGTCAGGGCATTGAGGAAAACGGTCTTGCCCGTGCGTTGACGACCGACTGCGGTCAGGAGCACAGGGGGTTTGGTGCGGGCTGGCTTGGCAGGTTGGGTCTTCGCTGGATCCGTTCTGGTTGCAGTCATTGAATCATCCTTTTCTGGTGCGGCACCGCACAATCATGAGAGTGCCGTTCAGAAGGATTTCACCGTGTCATCATGCGACCAGATAGGATTTCTCCAGAAAAAAATGAAAAGCCTCTTCAGTCCGAATACTGATCTTCCTCTCTCTCGCGAGGTGATTTGAATTCCAGTTCTTCCTCGGGAACATCCTCGCCTGCGAGCAGACGATCATAGAGAGCCCGCCTTTGCTTGATGATCTCTCTTAGTTCAGGGAGTTTTGCCTCTACTTCCTTGACCAGCATCGGCGCACCCTGACTGTCATTTCGCCTGATCTGTTCCTTGGCCAAGGTGAGGTCGAACTTGGCCTGGCCAAGCGTAAAACGAGCTTTGTCTATTTTTTGCTCCATCGTCATGGGGGCGCCTGCAGGAACCGTCTCGGTTTTAAGCGTCAGAGAGGAGCTTTGAGGCGCTGGCTGAACAGGTGGCGGGGCAGGTTGTGGAATATCAACGAACTCTGGTGTCCAGTCGGCGGGCAAGCGGCTGGGCATGATGGGCCTGTCGTTATTCTCATCATTCTTTGGCTTTTCCATGTCTGAGGTGGCAAGGGCTTGAGCCCGTTTGGCTTTGGCTCGACAAACGAGGTGCCATGTTTTGCGCACACGTTGTATCGACCTGGTATCAGTCTTGATAGGCACGCCGTCCTCAATGGCGAGTTCTATGTAAGGCAACCACATTTCACCAGGTAGCCGCATTTCCAACAGTTCTGCGTGGTTTTCAAACAGCCACTGATAGAGTTTTCCTGTCGTGCGCTTGCGCGGTTGCGTTTTGAGTCGTTCTTTCAGCTTTGCGAACTTCATGGGTCTCTCTCTTGGCCTCAGTGTCCTCTGAGGGTGCGCTTCCAAGATGCGACCGAAAACGATATCCGCTTTTCCGTTCCACGATTGTGGGGCTTTCTGTTCCATTTCCGTGGGGGTTCCGTTCCTCATGGCGTCCCATATCTGTGGGGTTTCCGTTCCGTTTCCGCCCCATATGCGTCCCACGTCCGTTCCACCAAATTTAGGCCCTTCATACACCATTGCACCCTCAGTGCGGCGGCTACGCCGCCAGGATTGGGCAAGCGGAGAAAGGGAGCTAGGATTCTGGCTCCCTTTGGGGTCGTGCATGGTTTGTGTGAAGAGAAAAAATCTTTCTCGTCGCATCATGATTACTGAAGATTAGCTGTTCATACGGTTATCAGGAGATACGGACGATGACAGCAAAAGAACACAATCAGAACAGCCGACAAAATGTACATTCAGTTGTGCCTGCAGGTTTAACCTTCGAGACACAACAATTGGGAACAGTTCTCATTGGTGGGCAGCGATGGGTATTGGCCAAAGAAGTATGCGATTTGTTAGGTATTAGCCGTCATCGCTATGCCGTGACGCGCTTGGATGATGATGAATGCAAATTAGTGCCTGTTCAGACACAAGGTGGTCCCCAAGACACATATCTGGTGAATGAGAGTGGCGCGTACCATCTCACATTTATATCGACGAAACCCGTAGCCAAGCGGTTCCGGCGATGGGTGACAGATGAGGTGTTGCCGCAGATCCGTCGCACTGGAGAATACCGTCCTGATGCAGGTGCGCAGGCCGACAGCGGCACCCCCAAGCCCGATATCAGCGAGGCTGATTTGCGCCTTCTGGCGGAGCTGAAAGAAGGTGATATCTATCAATCAACCCGTCATTTGGTGACTCGCATGAACGGAAAATTCTCTGTCGAAAGAGCGTTAAGCGAAGCAAAACGCCCGTGGTCTTATGATCTGGATATTCTGGAACTCATTCACCTGGTGAAGCTCGTGCAAATCAGTTGGTTTGCTCTCGGGCAAAATAGTGAGCGGTCGGATCAAATGCGCCAGTATATGTGCCGTCTATCCACGGTTATGCGGCTGCTGGATGATAAACTTGGCACTGGCCCCTACTTTGAGCCGGTTTCCGCTGTATCACCAGCCGGGTCATAAGTTCCATCATTGAGGGAGTGGAAGGTAAACCCTTATGGTTGTGGTGTAAAATCTATTACCCTTCCATTCCCTAATGGATCATGTTGGAACGTTAAATGAATAACCATGACTTGATTGAACGTATTGTTGCTGCAACGGATATTTCAAAAAAAGATGCCAAAGCAGCTTTGGAAACAGTATTTGCAGCAATTACTGAAGCCGCTGCGAAAGGTGACGAAACGACTATTTCAGGATTTGGCAAATTTGTCGTCCGTCAGATGGCTGAACGCAAGGGACGCAATCCACAAACTGGTGTGGATCTGGTGATCCCCGCATCTCGTAAACTGGCCTATACACCAGCAAAGGCTGTCAAGGATGCTCTGACAGGTCAATGAGGGTTTACTGATTGCCTTGAAGTGCGGCGGAATGATTTCTCAGTGCGGGATGGAGCTTTTCTGCAACTTGCTCTTTTCCCGGACGCCGTTTCTCTGGTGCGCGTCTATCCGCCGCGTAACACGTGGCGCTATTATGATCTCTCAATCCAACCAGATCTATTTGGTGGCGCAGCACTCATTCGACGATGGGGAAGAATAGGAACTCCCGGAAAAGTAAGGCTTGATCTTTTTCCTGATGCAGGAGCTGCAGTCAATCAGCTGGCACGTCTATTACGTCAGAAGCTCAAGCGAGGTTACACTGTAAGATCATGAGGGCTTGCCATTAAAGCTTTTTCTGTGCTGCTCTTTGTTACCGTATCATCGGCATTGGTATAGATGAGGGACCTTAAGTATCAATTTTCGTTTTTAGAGTGTTTACAGCTACGGTGACTATCTGTTCCTGTTGCAATTCTTGAGACCGTGCTGGTGCTGATCTCGTATTTCAACGCAAGTTCTTTTAGTGTTGCGCCACTTTGACGCAAGTCCTTGATTTCCTGTTGCTGTAGCTTTGTGATCCTGGCAGGCCGCCCCATTTTTACACCTAAACGGGCAGCGCGTATGCGCCCTTTTGCAGTACGGGTTTTAATCAGGTCACGTTCCACATCAGCCAGACCGCCTAAAACCGCCAGCATCAGCCGACCGGTGCTCGTTGTCGTATCTGCCCAAGGCTCTGCGATAGAAAAAAACTGCGCACCTCGTTGTGTGATCTCTTTGATGATTGCGAAAAGATCAAAGGTACTGCGTGCTAACCGATCAATTCGCGTCACGACGACAGTCTCTCCATCAGAAAGGTTACGAAGTAGGCGATGAAGCTGGATGCGTTCTGAATCCGCGCCACTTGCCTTTTCGCGGAAAATTTTGGCGCATCCATAGTTTTGGAGAGATTGGAGCTGTACGTCGAGCGTCTGGCCGACTGTGCTCACGCGAGCATATCCAACTTTGCGAGACAATGTTCCGCCATCCTGAATTCATAAAGACGGATGCTTATCTCACGCCCCATTTGTGCGCAATTCCTGATTTGCGCAAATGCCGTATCGGAATTTCACGCCATTAAATGTACAGTAGTCGTTTATATAAGAAAAACATAGAAAGCAATATGAAAATAAATAATGTCAGAAAAATCCTGTCTTGCAGGTTGTGCGCAAATCAGGAGTTTGGGAAATGGCGAGTACAACTACATGGACTGGTGCCGTTAACAATTTATGGACAGATTCTGGTAATTGGACCAATGGCGTTCCAACTTATTCTACAACCCCAATCATCAATGCGTCTGATAGTATTTCTATCAATTTGAATGGCACACAGAATACCAATTCTATTGAGACGACTGGAAATGGTACCGTTACATTTACTAATGGTAATTTGGAACTGAACGGCAACCTTACAATGGCGTCCGGTCAAAGCGTTGTGATGGATGGATCTACCCTGACCGGTCAGACGATTACGACCTCTAGTGGTACAGGTACAATTACAGTTACAAACGGTGCGACACTTCAATTTGATGAAATTGACGTTACGCTTAATTTTGGTCCTGCATCCTCAAATTATACGAATACAGTGAATTTCACAGATGGTGGAAAGAATATTCCAACTATCACTAACTTGTCTCCTGGTGATAATATTGTATTCCCAAATAAAGGATGGAATAACGGGATTAATTTTAAGGAAATAGGAACTGATTCTAGTGGGAACACAATTTACGAAATAAATGACGGCTATAATTCCGCAACTCCACTAGTTGCAAGTGTTACACTGGCACCAGGTGTTGTGCCTTCAGACTTCACTTGGGACGCAAATCAACATGCTATTGTGTGTTTCCTGGGAGGTAGCATGATCCGTACTTCTCAAGGCGATAAGCCCGTTGAAGATGTGAAAATTGGTGACGAGGTTGTCGCATTTGATTGGAAAAACAATAAGGACATCGTCCGTCCCGTAGTCTGGGTGGGCAAGGCGCGTGCTGTTGTGCGTCCTGAACTTCATGATGACGAAGCCGGTTGGCCAGTGCGTATCCTCAAAGATGCCATTGCCGATGGTGTCCCTTATAAGGACATGCTGATTACCGCTGAACATTGCCTGTTCTTCAAAGACCGGTTTGTGCCAGTCCGGATGCTGGTCAATAGTGTGTCTATTTTCTACGACAAATCCATCACCTCCTACGACTACTATCACGTGGAAACGGAACAGCATTCTGTCATCACTGCGGATGGTATGCTGACCGAAAGTTATCTTGACACCGGTAATCGGTCTTCTTTCCGTCAGGCAGGTAAGATTGCCACGTTGCGTGGTGCAGTCAAAAGCTGGGAAGACGACGCCGGAGCGCCGCTAGGTGTTGCGCGTTCCTTTGTAGAGCCACTCTTTCGATCACTGGAATGGCGCGAAAACAGTGTGATTGGTTGTCAGACATCCGGACAGGCTATGGAATTGACCAACGAGCCAGATCTGCATTTGGTAACAGATACAGGAAGTATTGTGCGTCCGATGCGTAAGACGGCACATCAGTATAGCTTTATGCTGCCGCCTAACACGCAGTCTGTGCGTATTGTTACACGCGCTAGCCGTCCATCAGATGTGATTGGTCCGTTTGTGGATGATCGCCGTTATATGGGGGTCGCTGTTGCAGATGTACGTTTGCAGTGCGCAAAACAGCATTTCGATATTACCTCTCACCTTCAGGAAGAGAAGCCAGAAGGTTGGCATGAGACCGATTGGACAGATTGTGCATGGACAAATGGCAATGCCGAACTGCCTTTAGGGGATCATCTGTCACATGGGAAAATGGGCATCCTGTCCATGACTGTTCGTGCTGCTGGCCCTTATCTACTGTCAGATCAAGCCGTGTCTGATGTGCAGAAGCGTTCAGCTTAACGGTCTTTTGTGAAATGAGACTTGAGAGGGCTTTCTCTTCATTGAGAAAGTCCTCTTTCTTTTTCCTCTCGCCCCTTTTTCGTCGCATCATCATTCTTGATCCTGAAGCATCATTTAGGGCTCGCAGGATAGAATGTGATGACAAAATTACCAGAACCAACAGCGGCAGAATGGCGTGCTCACGTTGATGAGCAGTTTGATGCGATCCATGAATCACTGCGTGCTCTACATCAACGCCAGACGCTCATACTCGAACTGCTAACCCCAGAAGAACGCGAGGGTCCATCTCTGGATGATCTGCTGGCGCGCATTGTCACCCTCATAGCCGACCAAAGACCTGTTCTTCGCCGCATTGACCATACCACTGGCGCATCGCTGGATCTTCTTGAAGGACGTACACCACGTTCTCACCCGGATTCAACGGGAGAGGAAGGTGCTGAGGAATGATGACCTTTCGGAAAATCTCTGCGGCCTGCAGAGGACAGATCATCTCTAATTATTACCTACAGGATATTCCTGATCCGGAGAGTGACTGCCGTCTGGATCCGACAAAGACGCCTGACAGCGACGGCGCACGTTTGACAAATTATTATACCGGTCGTGATGGTCGTGCGTCCTGGCGTCCAGATATGCCATGGCGGGCTGCTGAGGCATTAGGTATTGACCGGTTCAAACCTCCCACCCGAGAGCAGCTTTCCCGGCTCTATGAAGCCAAACGGGCTGACAATGGCGAGGAATGGTCAGCACACCAGCGCAAAATCAGCGCCTATGATCTGACATTGGCCCCTCACAAGTCTGTGACTCTGGCGGCAGAGTTTGCCGAAACTGACGCAGAACGCGCCGCTATCTGGCATGCTATGCAGGTCGCTAACGACGAGACTATGCGGTATGTGGCCCGTGAACTGGGACTGGCTAGACGGGGCCGGGGCGGGAAGGACGGCGCTGAAGAAGGGCATGTTGCATGGGTAACATACCGCCACACGACAGCACGGCCAACGGTCGAGGCGTTAGATCCTGAGAGCAATCAGACTTACCTGATTGACACGCCGGCTGGTGGTGATCCTCATGCCCATTTTCACAACACGATGTTCAACATGGTTGTTACAGATGATGGTCATGTCGGGTCTTTGGATACAAAACAGCTTCGATCGCGAGTTCACGAGTTTGGCGCTTACTTCCAAGCCATCCTCGCTCAGGAATTGCGTAAAATTGGTATTGCCCAGACGTATGACGCCAATGAACAGGCAACCGTCATCTCTGCCGTGCCACAGGAGATTTCAGATTTTTTCAGCAAAGGTCGCCGCAATGTCCTGAAAGCTGCTCAGTCCTACGCCTCGGAACAAGGTCTGGAGTGGGAGGGATTGTCAATCGAACGAAAGCAGAAAATGCTATCAATGGCGGGATTGGCGGCCCGATTGGGTAAGGATCTGGATGCTGACGACCACGATATTTGGAAGCGTCAGGCTAAGGAGTTGGGTTGGGTAGATCAAAGCCTTATGGGACCGGAGATTGATACTGGCCTGGATCGCCATCAGCGGCTTGATCAGGCGTGGGGTTTCGTTGCCAGGCATCTTGGTCAGGAGTTTGAAACAGCCGCTGTCATCGATCACCAGAAACTGCGGACTTATGCTGCGCGAGGTCTGATTGCTACGGGTATTGAGGGCGGCATATCTGACATAGATGCCGTTGTTGAGTTGACAGAAAAACGGGGCATTGAGGTGCGCGGTCAGAAGGTACAACTCATTATTGAGATGAAAGGAGAGCGTGAGAGGGTCACACATACTGAGCAAATCAGACTGGAAGAAGATCTCGCCATCCATATTGCTCGTGCTTCATCTGATCGGAGCGGGGCTCTCGGAAAAGAAGCCATTGAGGATGCGATTGCCCGCTCAGGTCTGGACTTTACCTCGGAGCATGGGCAGGCGCAGCGTAAAGCCGTTCATACCTTGGGGCAGAGCGGCAGGATAGCGATGCTTACGGGGGTTGCTGGTGCCGGCAAGACCACCCTTCTGAAGCCTCTTGTGGACGCATGGCGCAATGATACAGAGGCCAACCCATCAGGACGGCGCATCATTGGTGTGGCCAATGCGTGGCGCCAGGCCGATGCCATGAAAGATGCTGGTATTGATGAAACCTATGCGCTTTCCCCATTTTTGGCCCGTATTGATCGGGGCGACCTCACGTTGGATGAGCATACCGTCATAGCTCTTGACGAAGTCGGGCAAGTGGCGCCGCGTCAGATGCTACGACTGCTTGAGCTGCAGCGTGATACGGGACTGACCCTGCGTATGATGGGTGACAGAGAGCAGGCTCAGGCTATCGAGGCTGGTGATGCCCTTGAAATAATCAAGAGAGTGCTGGAGCCGAATGATCAGGCTGAGCTTCTGTCAACAGTACGCCAGAAAACGAAGCGTAATCGTGATATCGCCGCTCTTTTTCGTGGAGAAGAACCAAGCGATGATCAGCTTAAGGCTCTTGAGACGAAGGGCAAAGCAGTTGCAGCAGAGACAGACGCAGATCGTGATGATGACGTGAGGAACCGTTTTCATACCGAGGAGGTGCGACAGGCTATCGAGATGAAGCGCCAGGACGGCAGCATCAGTCTGGTGACAGGAGACCATCAGAATGTTCTGGAGGCCATCGCGCAACATTATGTGTCCCGCAAAGATGCCCTGAAGGCTGAAGGTCCGAAGCCGGACGGATCATTCAAGACGATCACCATGTCAGCGCTGACGAACAAGGATGCTGCGGATCTCAGTCTGGCGGTACGTCAGGTGTTACAAAAACGCGGAGATATTGGCACAGACCAGAAGATCATCAAAGCCATTGATCAGCGTGGCGAAGAGTATGACATGGCTCTTGCTGCTGGAGACAAGGTGCGACTGTATCGTCGGGTCTGGGGGCTTGTTGGAGATAAGCGCACCTGGGTAGGGAATAACGGAGATATCTGTGAGGTTCTCAGTGCATCTGACAAAGGGCTGAAATTGAGGCTCGCGGATGGGCAGGAAGCACAAGTGGAATGGCGCCGGCTATCAGATCCTCGCTCAAATCGTGTTCTGTTGGGATTTGGTCATGCCATGACAATTGATGCCGCCCAAGGTCTGACCTCTGATGAACATATCAATGCCATGCCGCGCGGTGTCGATCTGGCGACGGGGTTTACAACTTATGTGGCGGAAAGTCGTGCACGAGGGACAACCTGGACGATGATTTCAGATGGGGCGACTTTTGAGGCGGTTCGCAATGGCCGCGCTCTGGGAGATCAAGAACCAATCACGAGTGACCAGTTGTGGGACTATGTTGCTAAAAAGATGGCGCATAAGCCTTACAAGGCTCTGGGTATGGATTTGCCTTATCGGAAGAAAAAGGATCGGGATCAAAGAGTCCGTGAACTCATTGAGATCGGCCGCAAAATAGAGAAGGCCCGTATTGAGGGCCGGGATGTTGGACGGGAGAACCAGATGGCTCTCCGAGGTCGTCAGATTAACACTGCATATGCTAATGTCATTGGTCGTCTGAATGCGGAACTTAAGAAGATACTGGATACAGCTCCAGAGGTGATGAGCCAAAAGGAGCTGGAACTGCGTCAGAGATATGCGAAGATCAGGACATCACAGACTGGCTCTCCGAGGGCAACGCCCTGAAACTTGCTTCTTTCTCAATGTGAGATAAATCCTCTTTTAGAACACGCGGTGACGAAGGGCCGACATAATGCTTTTTCTGGTGCTGGTTAGTTTTATGATTGCTCTGGGACTGATGATCGGTCTGTTAGCTAGATTTGCACGCCTTGATGATCCTGTATCATCTGTATCGCAGTCACCTCTTCGCTCAGCTGTGCGTGAGACAGTGTTTCCTCATCAAGATATGACGCCTGAAGAAAAAGATCATGCTGAAGTTACAGCAAATATTAAAGCTAATGCAGCTACACGTGAAAGCCTCATAAATGCAATTCAGGTAGCGAGTTCTTCCATTTATAAGAATTGATTATGGGAAGAACTCTCGAGCCAAAACGACAATCTGATGTAGCGAAACTTGTGATTATGGAGTGAGACTTTGGTCGTTATACTAGTTTAGTAAATAATGTACAGACTTGAAGCTTAAAATTACTAGAAAACCTTCAATCCGACGGTCTCTGGCCTTGATCCAGAGCACCGGTGAGGCATATTCATTGCGAGACTTCATCTCTTAAGTCTGAGATTTATCGACTATACAAAATTTGCCATACATGCGGTGAGGGATCGTGCCTCTAAAAGCGGAGACGCCCCAGGACGAGCGCTTAGTCCTATCCGATTATGCCAGATTACTCGCATACCAACAGCAGATGCCCCTGGAACGTCAGCACTACTTCCTGCAACAAAAATACTCTCTTCAGGAGTAACATTTAGCGCATGCAATACTGCAAGATAAGGTTCGGGACGAGGTTTATAGTAACCGGCCTCTTCAGCGGTAATAACTGCATCAAAGGCGACACCGCAGCGGGCTGCGGCTTGATGTCCTAGCACCTTAGAACAATTTGTGGCGACACCAAGTAATATGCCCCGAGCTTTGAGTTTACGTAAAACGTCGGGAACCTCAGGCCATGGCTGAAGTGTATTCCAAATTTCATGAAGTGTTGTAGATGCTTCAGCAGAGAGGCCGACATCACGGGCAGCTTCCGCTACAAGAGTTTCATATGGTCGATACTTTCCACAGCCATAAGTCAGTTCAAGATAACGACTGCGCCAGCGACGTCCATCTTCATCGCTGCCCGCGGCCTTGTTCCATACGGACCAACTATCTAGTAAGGCCGTTAGAAGGTCAAAAATAATGGCAGTAGGGAGATTCATCGTTTATTCCTAAATATTGGTAAAGCAGTTCACAGGTTTATGCTGTTATGAACGGGGAAATTTGAGAATTGGACGATCAACCAGTTCTAAGCATTTAGTCTGCTGCCAACGCGCGAACAGCAATTGCTTCCAGTTCTACTAAATAACCGAAATGTAGTTCAGAAACAGGAACGACTGAACGAGCAGGGCGTATTTGATTAAAGGTTGTAGAATAAATCTTATTGAAAGCGGTCAAATTCTCAACACCAACAATATAAGCTGTGATTTTCAACACATGTTCTGGTTTACTTCCAGCTGCTTTGAGGACAGAAAAGACGTTAGACAACGCCTGCTGGACCTGTTCTTCAAACGACAACTCAAACATATGCGTCCCGTCAGCTTGTACAGGAAGTTGGCCAGAAACAAAGACAAGATCTTTGTAAGTTGTCGCATGACAATAATGCCCTGCGGGCGGCATGAGATCTGCTGCAATGATGTGTTCAATAATCTCTGTCATAAGTTTTCTTACCACCCATTAATTCGTGGCCAGACTGTCCGTATCTCATTCGAACTGTTGAGCACATGGTAACTGTCGTACTGGGCTGCAGTAGCGCAGGCATGATTTGGTAAAATCCGAACTCGTGCACCGACTGGCAATTCCGGCAATGATGCGCTCGAGCCTTTACGAAGCGCTACAACACCGTGCTCCTGATTGGCATCGACAAGAATAAGATCGGCATAAGGCTGGCCGTTCAGGTCACAAACGATGCCGTAGCCTTGATCGATCTTCTGTTTTGCCGTACCGCGATCACGCGACATAGCCATCCACCCGGCATCGATAAGAATCCATCCCTTTGATCTCTGATGACCGATGACACTGGAAAGAACTGTCAATGCGATTTCGTTTACAGCGACTGTTCCAACGCCAGCCTGATAGAGATCCCCGAACATGAAAACACCAGCTCGTACCTCAGTTACGCCGCTCAGATCTTTTGCGTAACGCGCTGTAGGCGTGGATCCGACGCTGACAATAGGGCAGGGCAGTCCTGCGGTTCGAAGGGTTTGTGCAGCAGTAACGGCAGCTATTCGTTCCGCTTCTGCCGCAGCAACGATGTCAGTAGGATTACTAAGAGCATAGCTTTCACCGGCATGAAGCACTACTCCACGTAGCTCTGCTCCATTACTTAGGAGATGCTTCCCAATGGCGATAAGAGTGCTGCTATCATGTGGATTTACGCCGGAGCGATGACCGTCAGCATCAACCTCAATAAATACAGGAAGAGGATCATTAAAACGGCTTACGTAAGTCGCAATGGCGTCCGCCTGTTCAAGGCTGTCGAGAATGATCGCCAGATCAATTCCCTCTGTACGGATGGCAGCAACGCGCGGCAGCTTATTGGGTGTAATACCCACCCCATAGATTAAATCCAGCACACCATTACGACCGAAATACTCCGCTTCACGAAGTGTGGAGACCATTGCGGGGCCCTGTGGCGTTGTCATGGCGATGCGGGCGACATCAATTGATTTTGCAGTTTTCAGATGAGGACGAAAGACGACATCAAGATGTTCAAGATGTGTCTTCATAGCTTTAACATTAGCGCGAAGTTTACCCTCATCAAGCAGGAGGCAGGGCGTTTGTAACTTATCAGAGTCCAAACTTACTGATGGGAATTCTCGAAAAAATTCGGGAGTAGAAGCAATCACCGGAATTATTCTCCTAATTACATTGTCTACAATAAGCACTAGAAGAAGTGCTTTCATATTAATGACTTCTAATTTCTAGATTAAGATCGGACTTAATGGTGAGGGGGATAAATAATATGCATTCAACGCAAAATATTTTACAAATATACCTCGATTAAACGTCCAAAATAGTTTATATTAACATTATTATAAAATTTGTTTATTTATATAAATGAAAATTATCGCATACATTTGATTACACACTTTTTATCGATAGTGTATGCATCTAAGGGAATTATAGAAGTTCCTTGGCACGTTGACAAAATCTATTAACTATTTTTGCTTTCTAGGTTAAGACGTAAGTTAATGATTGGACCGGATGATATACGATTTTTTATAGCAATTTCCAATGCGCCATCGTTGGCTGCTGCAGCACGTGCCCTAAATGTTTCAGCTCCAGCTGTTACGCAGCGATTGCGAGCCCTTGAAGAACGTTTAGGAGTTCATCTGATTGACCGTGTTGGACGCCAACTGACTTTAACCAACGACGGAGAGCTGCTGGTAGAGCGTGGGCGAGGGGTGTTGATAGCATTAAGCGAGTTAGATGAGCAACTCGCTGAACGGCGAGGGCAGGTAACAGGACTATTACGAATTATTGCTCCACTTGGTTTTGGGCGCCGTTACGTTGCTCCTGTTGTGGCTGCATTTCAACAGGAATATCCGAACGTCAAAATCGACCTGACGTTAACAGATCGTCTCACGGGCGTGCCTTCTAGTAGTTGGGATTTAGCAGTTCAGGTTGAAGAACTGAACAATACACCTTCTAGTTTTTTTATGCGTAATCTCGCGGCTAATACGCGCTTCGTATGTGCTTCACCAGATTATCTTGAAACATATGGCACGCCAGTAGTGCCTAATGATTTACTGAGGCATTCGTGGATTACTTTACGAGAAAATGAAGAAGATGTTACTTTGTTAAAGTTCAAAGGTCTGGATGGGCAAAAGTATAGGATCCGCATCCATCCCAATCTTACGAGTAATGATGGAGATGTTATTCGGAATTGGGCCATTTCAGGGCGTGGTATTATTGTTCGATCAGAATGGGATGTTGTTGAAGATATACGTAGTGGACGGTTGGTTAGAATTCTTTCGCAGTACTCATTGCCGGAAGCACCTGTAACCGTACTGCTTGGATCTGGTCATCAGGCTCGTGCGGCCCGGACCGGCCGTTTTTTGGATACCCTGGCCAAAGCACTCAATCCTATTCCCTGGCGCTAAAGAAGTCTAAGTGTATTTACAACGAGTAATTTTTTCTTATTGCAATAGATCTTGTAAGTATCTAATTTTTTATCATGTTTTCATATATGTGACCATTAACTGTCGATACATTGTAATATAATAAAATTTATAGGCCTACAGTAAACGAAAGTTTTGTTCATGATGAGAAAAAGTCTTCTTGTAGCATTGTCTTTGGCGTCATTAATTTGCGCCACGATACCTAACGCAATGGCTGATCAGCCAACAACAGAAGCACCAAAAGTTCCAACGAAAAATGATCCGGTCTCAACCCCCATGTCCGACCTCTTGAAAGACGGTCATGTGGAGGCTGCTATGATGGATGCATCTGGAGGCATTTATATCATTGAGACGTCTAAAGGCCGTTATCGATGCGAAGTAGAAAACATGTCCGGTAAACCTGCAACGTCTCAATGCTATTCGATCAGCTGATCGGGTCGGCAGCCTGAGTAAGAGAAACCTCAGGTAAAGGCGGAATGGGTGCGTTATGGGATGCGTCCCATGACCACCATCCGTCAACTCCAAAAACACGCGCGTAGTATCTTTCTTTTTCTGCTTTGCGTGCGAGATATTTTTCGTCCGTCAGCCCAAATACTTCCATTGGGTAGCCTTCTTTTTTGCCCATATCAGTCAAGATAAAGTCAGGCCGGACAAGCTCTCGTGCTGCATCAAAGCGGAGCGGCTTTATAAAGGTCCGATCCTTTTGAACTAATAACTCCACAATTTTTGCTTCATAGCGGCTTTCGACTGGAATAAGTTGCTCAGTCGTTGTCATGAGAGCAGCATCTTCGATTTGAGCGGTACTAAAATTACTATACTTTCCTTTTTTTATTGGGTCTATGGTGACAAGGAATAACCCAAAAACTGAAAGCCCTTCCTCATTCCGAGAAAACTCTACCAGTTCTCTTGAATACGATTTTTCCAATCGCTCCCATTTGGTCTGTGAAATCGACATGAACATTCGATATCCATCTCGTATTCCAGACAGTTCGATTTTGCATCCTCTTCCATAAGGAACGACCTGAGCGCTACTTAAACGCCCAATCACATACAGTCTTAATTCCTCTGAATGGTTTTTGATTGTTCGTTCTGTAAAATACTGAATACCCTTATCGCCGGAGACAACTGGACAGAGCACCTGATCCAGCGTGATGCCACGCTGGACCTTGATGTTGCGAGATGTTGCGTAAGCACGCCTAAGCGCTTTTGGATCAGTACGGTGTCCAGCAAACTGTGGCCGCCAGTAGTGCAGTCCGGCACGCTCCCATATGAGGTGCAGCAAACCAAGAGTGGTCATGCGTCTCTGGGTTCTGCTACCAGGTCGTGGACCCGCAGGCAAAGGAGAAGATGATACCGGACTCTTGTTAATGTCCCGTTTTAGAGACGTAATTAGTTTGACACTAACTTCGTGCTCCGTTTCCTCCCTGACGACCCCCTCGACATAAGCGGCCTGTCCGCTCTTTTCGGGGTTAGGTTTGTAAAATGGGCAGGTTGGTCTGTGATATGGTCCTGTATTTGGCATGCATGCAAAATAATAACTCTTCTTTAGCTCCCTGATCTGGAGCTCCAGATAACGTCCCTGGTGGACACAGAGGCAATGTGCTTTTTCCCCTGGTCCTGCTTTGCCATTGTCAGCATGCTTTGCCTTGAGCCTGCGCTGAAATCGCTCCGGGTCAGACAGTTTCCAGTCCAATGACAGTTTTTCTCCACCAGGGAGAACGACAATATCCTTCATGCAACGAGCCTTTTCGAAAGCTTATGTATCTGACGTGCCAGTTCTTGGTGATCCATTGGTGAGGATATATCATCCTCGTAGCGCTTTTGCGCGTCAATCACACGATCGCGTACCCCAAGCAGCAGAAGTGCCTGCTTACGGCCAATGCCTGGTCTTGGATCAATTGCCCGTTCAATCGCATCTAGTGTTCCAAGAAGAACGCCATCAAGGGGCGGGCGGGGAGAAGGTATTTTCTCATACCCAGGCTTCGGGTTCATGGCCGCATCACGGAGCATGAGCGTAAACGGTGTCTTTTCTTCTTCCGGCCGCCGCGATGGGAAGTTTATCAGGGTATTGTCATTTCCAGGTATTGCCTCCACGGACAACCCGACTGTCGCCTGGGCAATGAGCGGAAATTTTGCTTCAATTGACGCAGGTGTGCTGCCAGCAGATTTAACTTCTGCAACAAGACGCTCAAAGGCCGGTTCTCTCACGGGAGCATGGAGTTCGGAACGATAGCTCCCGTTCTCTATGGTTTCCAAAACAGCACGCGTTTCATCGTCAGGTGCGCTTCCGTCTAAAACCAAAGGTGCAGACAACATGACAGGCTGTGCCGTGCGGATTTCTCCACTCCGGCCATTTACCGCGGCAAAGAATGTTTTTGAATGGACGACACGGCCGCCGAACATCGTTATTGCCTCACCTTCAATCAGAGACTGGAGATCGGCCCAAGGGATGCGGGCGACCTCCCTGATTTCCGCACCTCGCCCTTCTCGATAACTGCCTGCTGAATTCCCCTCAAAGTGTGTAGCCTGAGTGACTTCTACCCGGTCGGACTGTTTTTCAATCCATTCACGTGTCCGCATAGCATCCTGCAGACGCATAGCGTGGGTCAGGTTGGCGTTGCCGAGCAATGTAAACGCCTTGTCACCTATACGGCTTGTCAGGCCAGGCAGATCCTGAAAGCCCAACCAGAACATACAGTTTAGCCCACGCCCCATAGCAAGCATCCGGTCCATGCCATCTGTGGCGTAGGCGCTGAGTTCGTCAAAGAAGAATTGATAGGGTGCGTCCCCTGATCCTGCCTTGAGCTTGAAGATCTCTGATGCAGGCCCGTTAAGACGTGCGCCTAAGAGTTGCGCCATAACGGCTCGCACTGATGCCACTATAATCTTACCAAGGCCGGCCAGTGTGTCAGACGAGTTTTCCAGTGACGGTAGAATAACGACCAGAACGCGGCGGTTCAGCACCACATCACGCATGTCGATATCACCGTTTTCGCATTTGAAAATATGGCCAAGTGAAACGGCGAACTGGGTGAAGATTTTAGAGAAATACATGGTTGCGAAACCATGTTGCTCAGAAGGACGGCTTTCTTTCTGCTGGTTCCATTCAAGTCCGATATCGTAGCCGGGTAGCTCACCCAAATAAGCCTGAAATGGGTAAAGAACATCGTCAGGAATGTCAGGGACGGGAATCTTGATAGGCTGTGGCTGACCGGGGTTGCGGACAAGGAAGATTTTATGGCGTGCGAGCGTTGCAAGCCAGCGGAGTTCTGTTGCGAAACGAATGGTCTCGATATTGATTGAGATACTATGCCGGTCCCGCATCCAGACCAATGCAGGCGTTAAAGTCCCGATGAGATTGACTGCACGATCACGAAAGACGCCGTTGGCGTCATTGGCGACAGGTTCGCCCAACTGACTGACCAGCATTTCGCGGATGGCGTCAGCATTTCCCGTCGCGAATGGATTAAACGTATTTGATTCCCTGATCGAGCTGGCCGTCAGCAGATTGAGCGTGAGAAGCTGATCATCCAGTCCATAGCGCCTGAGAAGGGCGGCAACATCGCCGTAAACCGTGTTGTCACCTTTGCCGTCGATGAGCAGAAATCCCGATCCGTGCGAGAGGGGATTAGCCATGAGAGAGAGCGCAGATGTCGTTTTCCCTGCCCCCGTTGTTCCGGGCATTGCGGCATGCTGTCGGCCAGCATCTGAGGAAAACCAAAGCTGCTGACCTGTATGCGCATCGGTGCCGAGATAGATGATACCGCCTGCTTTTTTTGGTTTGCGGGTACTGGGATCAAGATCATGTTCATCAGGCAGCCCTGAATAGCGGGGCAAATGGAAGGGGAGTACGGGCCGACGTGTGATAACCCAGCATGTCAGACAGATCACGACAGGAAGTGTCAGTCCGATGAGGGCAGGGACAAACCAACTCAATCCGGCCACGATCAGGATAACAAAACCTGATGAAGAGGTCCGCATTTCTGCCGTAAAACGCTCGAACAGGGGGCGCGTATCGCGGTAAGTCGCTCCCCGTTTGATTTGTTGGTGGCCGAGTGGACCACCAATCTGACGTTTAGCCATCTCAGGGCTCCAAACCGAATGGTGAAGCGTTTCCTTTGCCGCTGCTTTCGGATCCTGCCGTCTGGGGCATCCCTACGACCGGGGCGCCTTTGATTGCGGGAGCGACACCTGCCGTTGGGGCTCCGCCCTGATTTTGCGCTCCACCTTGGCCTCCAGCTTCCTGTGGGGGCATGCCCATGCGATCTGATGCGATAGCCCGCTGGGTATCGCGGACGGTTTCATTGACACTTCTTGGTCGTTCACTGCCGTCTGGCCCATACCCGCCTGAAGGAGAGGCGATTCCAATCGGGCCACCAGAAAGAGGCGGAAGCAGGGGTTGCTGGGGCATGGTGCTGCCTGAATCCGGCATCATGGGAGTTGGGACCTGGGGCGCTCTTGAATTCATGATGACAATAGCTGCGAGAACACCGAGTGCTACGCCCGGTACGTATGTTCTCACACGATTTTTCCATCCCGAAGGTGCTGCTGAGACTTTTGAGGGAGTCTCTGGGAGAGGGGCAGGCGGAGAAATGGAAAGGAGCTGTTGATCCCTCAGATGGGACTGTCTTTCCGCAGTCGTAGAGCCGGCATTGCCGACAGTAATAACGATAGGGGTCTGGCCTTCGGTTTCAATTGTGATGGTCGTCATGATGGTTGTCCTTCAAACTTTGTCGGAGTTTTTTTGGAGAGTTGCGACAGCAACTGAGACAGCAGGGGTGTATATTGGACGCCGTGCCTTGCGTTCGGCTTCCCAGTGAGCACGGGCACCAGCAGCTTCAATGCGTGGGTTGGGGTGAACGTCTTCTTCAGGCCGCTCATGTGGAAAACCCAGTGAGTGCAGGGCATACCAAAGAGGGCGATCAACCAGTTTGACGATGGCAAAAGCCGGGGGAGCAAGAACTCCGGCCTTCCGCCGAGCTTCAGTCAGCAACGTCATGAGGGCCGTTGTCGTCCAACCATTGCGGGCGCATATGGCGTCTATTTTTGCACCAACACCGGGAATGTTCAGCTTTTCATCAGCTATGGCCACGATTTCATCGGGAACAGTGAGGGCTTCTTTCGGGCCTTCTGGACCGTCCAGACCACTTTTTCTGAGACTTTCAGAAAGCCGCCCAAGAAGTTCCATGGCCTCAGATCGTTCTTGGTTGTAGTGCGCAAAAAAGGCGGCAAACAGCACACGTTCGACGGGAGTGGCAGCCTCCAGCCCTGTCCAGTGCCTGCCCAATTGTGCTGTAAACGCCGAAACGGCTCCTGCCTCGCTGAATTTACCGTTCCGGTCTGACGCAAACCGTTGCCGCCACTCATGAGCATGTAATGCAGGATCAGCTGGACGGGGCATGCCAGCAGCCGGGGCGACGAGTTTGGTCAATCGACGGTCCGCAAAGCCGCGTAAGGTTGGAAACATGCGGGCCTGCACTTCGATCAGCCCTTCCAGATCAAGAGCTTTTGCAAACCGACCGGGAGCGGCCCTGACAATACAGGTTACACCCAGAGCCGCGATAAAGATGGCAGCCGGCCAACGTAGGGCACCCCCAAGAATCATCAGCCCATACCAGAGCTGGATGGCTCTGACGTGACCCGGAGACCATGATGCTGCGACAAGTTGTTTACGGAGCTCAACGATGGGCAGCGAGTGCAAGTGGAGAAAATCAATCTGCCACACGAGAAGCCGGATATAGAAAAGCGAAATCTCAGCGTGCCAATTGGACCACACCACATAAGACAGCCCGGCTCCACCTACAACGATAGCGATCAAGGAAAACAGGGCGTAGTCATCGCTAGATGACCATGGGGTGCTGCTGGAGCTCATGATGCACGGCCTTTGCGAGCGTGCACCATCATGTCTGTAGCGATATGGTAAAATCGCCGCAGATAGGCTTCACCATAACGGGGCGTATGTGAGTGGTAATACGCAACAGCCTGCCAGAGATCACCATGCGTCTCGGCGAGAGCCTGACCGAGGATCCAGCTTCCTGCTTCGATGTTCGCGCAGACATTATCGCGTAAGGCGTTATACGCGTGCTGAGGTGTGCTGTGCCAATGTTCTGCTACTTTGCGCACCCATGTTGAGTTGACCTGCATAGGCCCGAGATCGACAGTCCCATTTGTGTTTGTGCTGATTTTCCCAGGGCGTCCGTCTTCGACATAGAGCAAGACAAGAAGAACCCCTGAAGGTACATGGGCGTTTGAGGCAGCCGCGGAAAGACACGCTTGGACCCGTTGACCTTGCACAAAAGCATCGTCCTGGGCTGTCTGAGCGTAACAGGGGTGTGCGAGGACTAAACCCAGAGCAGTGAACCCAACATGAGCGAGATATTTCATCATCAGCTTGCTTTCTGTAGTACAACAGGGACTGTCTGCAGCCGCGACCGCGCATTGCCCCAGAGTTCGACAAGATCATTGAGGCAGAGTGTCTCACCCTGCAGGGCAAGAGCCTCAAAAAGGTCGAAGATGCAAAGCATTACAACCGACCAGGAACCTGCCCTGATACTGTTCAAAGTATAGCCGAGTGTTGCCTCAGGATTTTCCCGCACATCAAGCCCAAAACCAGTGCCGGTCAGGTCAAACCACAGAGCCTCGGCCGCCACAACGATGACCGGCAGATAGCCATCTGCACGGGCAATTTCCTCATGACTGATAGCTGCTTCCTGTCCCGTCGAGCGATCCACCACGATGACAGGTTGCTCAAGTTCGGACAGAAGAGACATGACTGACTGCGCTACATCATCAACCCTTACAGCAGAGAATGAGATGCTCATGAGTATCTCCTGCGGTTCCATGTCGGGCGGGCTGTGCGCCTTCTCCCAATGAGCCACCGGCGGCCAGTGCGCAGGGCAGCAGGAAGAGTCAGACCGAGGAACGAAATCGTACCAAAAAATACCGTTCCCACCACGCCAATGATCAGCGTCGTCCAGCTCCAATGCAAAACTGCCAGCAAGATAGGCAGACAGCTCCGGGCATCCAGGATTAGAAATCGTACTGGTAATCCGGTTCCACGCCACATCAGTCATCTCTCCTTTTTGCCATGAGTGCGACCTCTTCGGTGATCAGATCCTGCTCAAGCCGGGCCTCAATGGCGCGTGCGAAACTTTGCCCATCTGTTTTCAGCACATCGTTGATGAACTCAGGCCAGCATTGAGGATCTGTGCGCATAAGTTTAAAGCGAAGGTCGCGATCAAAAGTCAGGAATTCACGGATCGCGACACGTCCTCCTCCTTTACGTGGAAGAAGACGTTGATTCAGACAGAAACGCATTGACTGAGCGAGGGCAGAGACAAGGTTGTCGCGCTCTTCGCGGGCACAGAGTGATACGGCCCTCTGCATCATCAGTCCCACATTGTCCGCGTGGATTGTTGTGCCAAGAATACCGCCGGTGATGGCGCAGTTGATTGCGGCGTCCATGGTTTCGCTATCGCGGCACTCGCCGACAATCAGTTCGGTCATTTCGCGTCGGGTTGTGCCGCGCACAAATTTGGCAAATGTCATGTGCGGGGGATGGATAGGCGTCTGGGTAATCTTTGATCCTGTTGGTGATCGGATATAGTCCATCAGGAACTCAATAGGATGTTCGCCCGTAGCAATGTTACAATTTGCATTAGGCCGCATGACTTTTTCTTCTGCCAAAGCAAAGGCGAGTGACGTTTTACCTGACCCGGTGACACCCCCGATCAATTTCATGCCAGATACGATGTCATTACTGGCCAGAACCTCAGGTTCGACCAATTGGGATTCAAGACTGGGCGGACGGGAAGGAAATGGACGCATGACGATATTCACGCCCTGTCCTCGCATGACCTCACAAGGGGTGAAGTTCACACGGAACCGTAGAGTTTCACGACGGTTCAGTGATACTGAATATGCGCTGTCGAGATCGTGGTAGATGGCCAGCATCGACATGCCGTCCTGCGCATACATATGGCTGACAATGTCCGATATCGCGAAATCGTCCGTAGAATGGCGTGTCGCAAAAAGAACCTTCCCATGAACCATGATAGTGACAGGATGTCCTGTCTTGAAATCAATGCGAGAGGCTCCGAGGCTATAAGCCCATTTGAGCAGATCATCGAGACCTGGCGCATGTTTGCGACGTTCGACGACCCAGCTATAGGCTGGACGTCCTTCATTTGGCCACGTTTCTCGTTCAGCTTTCGGCGGCATGATGAAATTCATCGGCAGCGCTCCGGGTAGAGAGGTGCGCTGTAGCCATAGCCCCGATCACGACGCAGGCCCCGGAGACCTGGCTGACTGGTAATCCGTACAACCCGATCACCTACGTGTAGAGTGTCGCCTCCACCGACAGAAGCTTTGTGTTCGAACACGACATGAGGTTCTTCCACTCGCCCATTGGCCAGCAGAACCCGATAACGCGCCATTCCCACGATATCGCGCTGAAGTCGTGAAAGATCGGATAGAAAGATTTCCGAGGCCTGTTTTTCTCCGGAAGCCCAGCCTTCTGCGACCCAGTCATTCCAGTAACCAACCTCCTTTTTGTTCATTGGAAGAGCCGCAGTGGCAGGATGCCGAGGTTTCTGCCAAGATCTGACGAGATAGGTTCGCCAGTTGGGGGGAGCTGATGTCAGTTGTGCTTCTCTTGTGATTTCAAAAACGCATTGGGTTTCATGCGCGCCCTGCCCTGTGCCGTTGAGGGCGAATGCCATTTGGGCTTCGGTGACAATTGGGGGTTGCATAAGGGTCTGCCCGCCACCAATGGGCAATACCAGCGAGCGGAAATCGTAAGTGCTATCAAGCGTGTCTTCATAGCGACGGAGCATTTCGTTGATCGCAAAGCTTCGTGCTGCAAGCCCTCCTTGCGCACCATAGATATGTGCTGCTTCCTGAAGAGCTTCTTTACGACCCGGCTTCAATCCATCGGACTCAAGATCATTAGGGCGAGTATTCTGCAGGGCCTCTAATGAGAGTGGACGATCGCCCCCAACAATCTTGTCGAGTTCCTGGGCTCCCGTAATGGGTTTGTTGATTGGATTGGCCAGGGCGGGTTCTGCTTGCTCAATATCATCCGCTGCTGGTTGCGGGGGTTGAGGCATTGGAACCAGCGTGCCGCTCTTTGCCGGTGGCGGCGTGCTCGATTTGAATGGGATAACGCGACCATCAACTTTGACGGTATCTGCGGCCAAAGCTGGTTGCCCTAAAGCGACCATCATGGTGCAGGCCATAAGAGAGAAGTAGGGTGTTTTAATCATGATACACCACCGCGATCTGATGATGGAGGGGATCGACCTGCACTGTGGCTGCATTTCCGGCTTGGTCTCCGAATGACCGGAGAATATCGAGCACAGGGGCAACACTGTTTGTTTGCACTGTGAGGTCGTGGCTTTTGCCAAATACGGTTACTGTGTAACCGATTTCCTTACCCAACTTCCGAACACCGGCGTTTAATGGTCCATTCCATGCGAACCAAATTCGACGGTTAATATCATCGGGTGTACTGGATTGGTCTGTGACTGGAACCGCAGGTGCGGTCCGGACAGTGCCAAGCTCGCGCAGATCTGCCGTGGTTGAGGCTATGGAACGTTGTAAGGCCACTTCCGGACTGGCCATACCAGTCGTTTCGATAGGGCCGGGTTTTATGTGTCCAGAACAGGCTGTTAGCCCGATACTGAGGGTAGCATACAGAAAGGAGGTCTTTTTCATGGTCATCTCCGTTTATGAAAAACAGAATGACCGTTCATGATGCGACCAGTTTAAAAAAATTGAGGCTTTAGAAAATTTATTCTGACAAAAATGACGCTAAGGAAAAAATAGAATTACTTCCTTAGCGCCCGAGCCTTTACTCCGCTGCAATAGGGGTATCGCTATCCTCATCCATTGAACGAACTCTATCGTGAACGCCAACGGCTATCCCACGGCCGTCAAGAATTTCCTGCGCGAGATCATCAATCACGCCTATTTCGGCCTCCTCAGCAGATAACCCTGTCTCGTTAATGCGCGAATGGCGTCGCCGCGTGATTTCGCCCATTGCGGATCCGCCGGGAAACACCGCAGCAAGATACCGCAATGCCATCTGTGATCCTATGGCTTTAAACAGTCGTGACCTTAGCGCTGTATCGCCTGGGGTGGAGCTGAAGCTCCATAGCTCAATAGGACCAAGAACATTAATTAGGTGTACCTCATACATCCCTTCAGCAGCATTCAGCTGCAAAAAGAACGGTGCGCCATTCCGGCCTGGACCAGGCAGCGCATTTTTGACAACCCAAGCACTAGCTGATGTTAATTCCCAGCGAGAAATAAGCTGTTCCGCGTCTTTCCCGTCCCCTTTTTTGAGAACCCAGCGCCCCGTACTTTGTCCCATAAGATCATCGGAAAAATCACGGGGGCGCTGAGAAATAAAACCAAGCTGAACACCGTGTTTCCGACCTTCACGGGCATCACGTACTGCCTGTGCGTCCACTTGCGGAGCAGATTCAGCACGATGCCATTCGTCGTAATCAAGCCGTTTAACGGCCTCTTTCATCTCAGTGAAACGAGCAAGATGATAGTCTCTCATTTTCGCAGGCATCACCGGTTCATCGGCATATTCTGGATGAAGGAAAAAGTTTCGTGCGATGAGGTGTCTGGCAAGCATATACATCAAAGCGGTTTGACGATCGGCGGCGGCTGAACCTTTAGGGGCAACTTCCGCGAGATCAATCATGATCACACGAGCGTCACCCATATCTAGCTGTGTAGGGGCTGCTAAGGTGGGGAAGTTCTTAATAACGTTCATGATATAGCGGTCAAAAACGTCAATTAGGCTTTCGCCGGTTTCAATCTTGATCTTTTCATACCGCTTTGAGATTTCAGGCGTGCGTGCAGCACGCAGAAGATCCTGAAGGACAGGTACAGCATGACGCTGAGCGATGCCGGCAGTCCGGTAGTCGCCGACATCAATCAGGGCGTTAACGACATCACGCCACCAAGTCGGATCATCTATTCCCCCATGATGGGGAAGTGTCAGGTTATGATGGTGGATTGCAGCATCAACCAGAGGTTCCGTCCCAGACCGGTAGAGCTTGGGTTCTCCCCCTGAGACGTCAGTGCAGAGCCTATAAGCTTCATCAATGACGTCCTGGACAAGATGATCCATCCCTTCAAACGGCGGTTTGCCGAGCGGGGTCGCAAGGAGTGAAATAAAGTTTTCGAGGAACACTCGCTCAAGGGGGAGCGGGTATTCTAGCCCCAACTGCAGATCAAAGACGTTGACTTCATATCCTTGGGTTTTCTGCATCTTAAGATAAGCGGCTTCATGCGCGCGCTCTTGACCCAGAGCAGCTTGCAGTAATGAGACAAACCCCTGTGCACCTGGACCGATATCCACCTTCCCTATGAACGGTAATTTTGCGCCGTTTCCTGAAAGAGCGGCTGAACTTAGGACCAGGCCAAGATTAATAGTATTGCTTATTACGGTTTTCCCACCACCAGGGGGAGCAACAATGATGTCAACTACCGCCTCCCGCAGGCCGCCACCAGTTGGATCGAATGGCCAGATTGACCCATCGGGCCTGCGGAAAAGAATACTTCCCTGTTGCCATGGTGATGCGCTCCGCGCCCAAGGCATCATGGTAAAAGCATCGCCTAAAGGTGCGAGTGAAGGATTAGCCGTACTGCCCAGAGAAAGTGTTGGCACCGAACCCATAGCCGCTTCCAATGGATCGCCGCTAACTCGTGTTGTCTTACAGTTGCCCCAACCTTCAATAGCCTGTGATAAAGCTGAGGCCTGTCGGCGTAGTTTGGCATCCTCACCTATGGGAGCCCATGTTGCGGCCGACATACGCATGCGGACCGAATTGTGGTTCTGCTTTTCCCGCATTGTCCTTAACGCGGCAAATGAGCGTCGGATATCTTCATTCCCCGGTAGCATTGCCAGAAATCCTGCGCCAACCTCCTTTAGGGCGAAGGCGGCTCCACCACCGCTTTCCAAAATCATCGCACTGCGCCACGGGATACGCTTCCGACCGAGGGTTGCAGATAGTTCCGAAAATGGGCGCGGATCTTCGGGGCCAAGTTCCATGTCCACGGGAGCGTAACAATAGTCGCCAATATTGACCAGTTGACCACCAATTGTATCTGCATCCGAATGAAAAACCTGATCAGGAATTGATGGCCAAAGTTCACCTTCAGGCATAGGACCTGTTGCATCAGGATCATCAGGCAAGCGCGGCATAAGTGGGTCACCAATCAGGGAGGGCTTCCACTTTGAGGCAGCAGTTTCGCGATAGACAATTTCGCGGGTGATGCGTAGAGCGTCGTGTGGGGTGATCAGTGTGCAGGATATATCCAGACCATTCAAAGCGCCTTCAATGCGATGGACAGCAGCAGTGTGCCGTGCCAGCATGATTTCGCTGCGTAGTGCAAAGCGTTGGGTATCTCCGATATTTGGAAAAGCTTTGGCTGTTGCTGCCTGTTCTTCTGAAACTTGCTTACGTTCCTCCCTGCTCAATAATCCTTTGCGTGTCCAAAGCACATAATATGCTACTTCTGAGCGCATGACATTCGGCCAACGCTTGCTGCGTTCACCAAGAAGATCATTGAGATCAAGACCCTGCCTGATGGCAATAGCACGACAGGATCGGAGACAAAGCTGATCAATTTCCTGCAGAGCAGTGTCGGGGTCTGATAAGTACCACCCGACAAGAGCATGTCCTTTTTCTTCAAGCACTCCCTGCAGTTCAATCCGCTGTTGTTCTGCCAACTCGGCAATTTCCTGTCGGGTACACATCCGTCGCAAACCGTTAATGCGCAACACGGAAATATATTCACCCCGCTTGGTCACCAGATGATCATCGTGCGTTGTTTCAACGTCACAGAATGCCTGTAGGGGTTGCCGAAGAGACAGGCTGAGGCCTGCAAGGAGAGTGGAAAGGTAGCCTGCCATTATCTGAACCTGTCAGGAGTTGTGGGGAAGAAGGCGCAGGCGCGCTTCAAGTATATCGGGGTAGATGTCATCAGGCCCGTCATAGAGACGGCCCAAAGGCAAAAGTTTCAGGTTATCGAGCAAGAAAACCAAACCATCTTTCACATCCTGTCTGGAAATATCAGCAATCTGCATAGCAATACTGACGTGAGACGGAGCTGATGATTGTAATCGTCGGAATGCTTCGTCTGATCTGGCAAACAAGGTGCGGAGTGTCTGAGCCGCGGCCACGCCAGCCGCCGGTAACATTCCGGGTTCTCTGCCCTCTGCCAGAACTGTGACACTCTGTTCCCACGCACTGGGTTTCCGACCGCTAGCACGGTAGAGGGCAAGATGGGCATGTGCTGCGAGGGCGGAAACCTGTCTCTGATCGAGTTCTGGACACCAGATCAAAAGAGCTTCCCGGTCAATTGTCGGACGGTTCAGTGATTGCAGCAGATTACAGACATGGCATATGCGTGTGTCTGTTCCACGCCAGGAAAAACTGACCCCGCTGTCAGGAAGGCCACAGCACGCACATGTCGAGGTGCCGGTGCCGGCTTCCGCCTTAAGAGGCGGTATTTCTCTGTAAGGCTGCACGCTAAGGCGGAAAACCGGCTGTGTCATTTTTAAGCCTCAGTTGCCACCCGTGAACTGGTATGCCTGAGCACTGGTACCCACTGTAGCCTGACCACCAGAAGCCGTATTGGCAGCTTTATTGATCCACTTCGGGCCGGTCGCAAACAGACCGCAGAGCACAAGTCCGGCAATTCCCATACCAATCTTTCCGGGACTACGGGTCTGCTGATTGCGGCTCTCCCACAGAGCCCACACACCAGCAATGAAGCAGACAAAAGCCAGCACATACATTACTGCAGCTGCTACTGTGCCGCCGGTCGTTAGGCCTTCCTGAGACATGGCCTGAATCTGCTTGCCGAGACCATCACCTGTCGGTTGGACGGCCTGTGCCATCGCGTGGGTTGCTGCAAGCATCGATGTCGTGCCGCTGATAGCGGCCAGACGGGTGGACCGTACGATGATGGACTGAGGAGCCTTTTCATTTTTAACGGTAAGAGAGTTCATAAGAGTAACTCCAAGTGTCATGACATAAGGGTTTTTGCCCCAATGGCGATTAAATCTGTTCATGATGCGACGAGAAATAGAGTTTCTGATCCGTCAGTGTGGCCAGTAGCTCAGTAACCAATTCGCTTCTTTGACCGGGTTAAGCAGAACGACACCAAGGGCGAACTGACACAGCAAGCCAAGCTTGGTACGATTGTTCTTGCCGGTCATCGCTCCTTGCCAGGAGATCAGGGCAAAGAACGCGACCCATGCCCCAAATGTCTGGAAAAAGAGTGAAAATTCCTTAACAATCTGCAAGATGGCATCATGAGGACCTGCCCCGGAAATAGGAGAAGTGTTGCCCGTATAGCCCGTGGGCGATGATGAGTTCAGGCTGACCTGCATGTCCAGTCTGGCTGACTTTGCAGCCTTTGTCAGAATGCGGTCAAAAGCGGCAAAGGCCCCGGATAAAACCAGGGCAACATAGGGGACCCATGGTTTACCGACAAACGGGTTTTGTGGCTGGCTCTGCTGCCACAAACCCCAGACAGCATAGATAAAGCTCATACACGCGGCGATATAGCACGCCGTAGGCAAGAGCCATGAACCCGCGATGGCAATATCGTTTAGGAAATTGACGAGACCTTCCACGTCTATCTCCTCAATTAATCAGACCATGATCAGTTTTGATCACCCAGTTGGTACCAGCCTGATAAATAGATTTAACGACACCATAGCCTCGCAAATTTGTTCCCGGCTCAACTTCGTACTGGCTTTGCTCACCAGATGGTGCGTTATCATCCTGAACCATACCCAACAAGGGAGATGCAGAAACAATGCGGTAGCGCGGTACCCAGTTATGGTTTGGTCGGGGTTGTTCAGAGACCGCAGTTAGGTGTTCCGGCAGAGAGGTCGGGCTTGCGGAAGGAGGTGGTGGGCTATTTTGCTGATTATTCATGGCAGTGGCTAAAGCACGCTTGGCCTGATCAGCGGCGGTTTCTCTTGCCTGATTGGGAATATCCGTCGCGTCTGCGACAGCTTTTCTGGCTTCAAGCAGTGCGAGGCGTCGGGTAAAATCCGCGCGGGCTTTTTGGGCCTCAGCACGCTCTTGCTGCAGTTCCTGACGGAGAGAACGCATTTCTGTCCGCGTATTTTGGACGAGGGCTGCTTCCATCGTCACCAATTGTAAGACATCAATCTGATCCTTTGAGCTCATGGGAGCTGCAATCAGGTGACGTGCTGTCTCCGTTGCTGTTTGTGGTGTCAAAGGAGTTGGTGGGGAGACTGGATCAACTGCCGCTGCTTGTTCTGTCTCGCGTGACTGTACGGGAGGCGACTGGGGCGGTGCCGGTGTGTTTTGTACGGTTTTCGGATGTGGTCCGGCCGCGATCATTGCGCTGAGATCATCAGTCGGTGGAGCCTGTTTAGCTTCAGCTATTTCCTGACGACTGGGTACATGAACCGGCGGCTGAGAGTGTGGGGCAGGTTGGTGTTTCTGCTGCACGGGTGGGGCTGGCAGCGTTTGGACGGTTATACCGACTTCCTGTCCGACTGGCGGCAAGGTGCTGGGACTGGAATGAAAAGCCCACCAACCGCCGAAAAGTAGCAATAAAGCCCCAGAAGCAGCTCCTCCCATAAGGAGACGTTTATCGGGCAGTTTTTTCTTTGCTTCCGCCTGCCCAGAATTGTCTGGGATAGCGTCTGCTATCTGGTCCTGTTCTTTCTCAGAGGCAGCCTGCTCTGAGGGTTCGGATGCGGTTTGTTGATTTTGTGGACGTAAGTGCCGGATTGTTCCGGTGTCATCCTGCGGAAATGCAGTCTGACGGGGTTCTGCTGACATGATCCTGTCCTTTGTATGTGAAGACTAGGGACAGGATCACGCATCATGATGCGACGAGTTTAAAAAAAACGGATTTAGTTTTTTGTTTCAACGTTGGTTGTAAACACGACACCAACACTGACATTTGCTGCCATATTAACTCTGGGCTGCGTTGGCATCTGTTGCATCAAGGCACTATTAACCTGGCTAGCAGCCTGTCCGGCCGCGACACCAAGTTGCTGTGGAAAATTGAGGCGTTCGACGTAATTGACGTTACCCAGTCCACCGATTGAACCAACGGTATTCGATGTTGTTTCAAGGGCCGACCCGAGACCTTGAACAAGGGCGGCGGCCCCTGGAAGTATGAAGCGTTCGACGTAGAGTTGATCAACGCTGGACGCAACAGCAGCCTCCATTGTTTTAGGTGCTACGACCATCCCGGTTACAGTGAGTGGGTCACCTTTGTGGTAAACAGTTCTGACTGACAGCACCAAACGATTCATATGGCAGCCTGCACGTGAGACGGAAGCTATCATTCTGTCGCCCGCAATCGGACCGGAATCCGCTTCCAGTACAATATCACCATTCAGATCGCTGTTTGTCGCGGTTACGGTGTGAGCATAAATCCCTCGACCTGCGGGGATCAGCACATGATTTTTGGACACAACCGAGTTGCTTGCAGACTGAGAAAGAGTGCTGGTTGATGATTTGTCGTTTTTGCTGCTATCGGTAGCATCGTTTTTAGCCGTCAGATCCTCCTGAGTGTACATCACGGAAGTGACAGGAACGTGTCCCACCATACGACTTCGGAGTGCGTTCATGGCACCCACATACTTTGCTATAGCTGGGTTGGGTCCCTGACCGTCGGATGATGGCGCTACAGCATAGGCGGGCGCGGTCTGGACAGGTGCCTGAGTGGGTGTGGGTGCAACCTGAGCAGGAGGAGTGGGCAGGCGTTTCGCCATTGAGGGATCATCTTCCTCTCCCACTTCATGGATTGGCTCAGGCGGGGTTACTGACTTTCCTGGTGCAAAGTCAGGAGTGTAAGAGTTCCCAGTCTTTTGGGCAGTGCGAGCACTGTCCTCAATCTCTTCGCGTCGCAGTTGCTCCTGTTTGGGTGTCGCGTTGAGGCCACCAGGCAACGGGTTAATGGTTTGCGTTACACCCGCACTGGACTGCGGCATTTCCCGGTGATGAATGGAACTTACGGCCAGTACGACGATGATTAAAGAAGCAACGCTGCCGCCAATTATGAATAGCCGACGATTACCACCTTCTCCAGCTCGGCTAAGGATGTGTCTGAATTTGATCTGTTTGAAGTTGAAAGACATTACTGAGCCTCCCGAATACTGGCCGAAACGGTGCGACCTGAATCTGACAGCAGAACATAGGGCGTCTCATGAAACGCATAGATGGTGTAACCACCTTCACCATGCTCCGAACTATCCCATGCAGGTGTCATAAGAACGAGCTTGGTTCTCAGGTACATTTCGTTGCCAATTTTCCACGCTCGAACGTCGTCGGGGGAAACACCTTCAACGCTTAAGGGAACTGCCGCGGCTGGTGCAATGCCGCTTAACATCGCATTGAGATAGGGGTCTCCTGTAGCGGGAGCACCTGGTCGGGTATCAATTTCAACTTTTGCGTTGGGACCATCGCCAGCGACACGGACAGTCAGGTTGTCATCATAGGACCCGCGACCAGCCAGCAAAAGAAAGGAAATAGGTTTTGGGGCATCCTTTAGAGTGACCAACAACCCCCCGCGAGGCTGCAGCGACAGCGGTTGAATGTTAATCGTATTGCTGCCTTTATAGGGAACGCAAACGTAAAAGCCTGATGTTTGGACGGCCGGAGAACCAGACTTCTCTGAAGATCCGTTGGCAGACGCACCACAGTTGGTACCACCTGAAGCATTCGCCGTCATACTACCGAGATTCCATGCAATCGGCCAGGGTTGTCCCGTGCGGTCTACAAACGATATTGCTGTCGGATATCCTTTAGCTGTGAAAATGATGCTTGTTTGCTGGCCTGGTTGGAAAGAGACACGAATGGCCGGTCTTACGTTCGGACTAGCCATCTCAGTCTGAACAGATTCCTGTGCGCGATCGACTTCTTTTAGACGCTTGCCAAGCCTCATAATCTCCTCTGGTGTCAACGGAATTGCCTCACGTTCAGCCTGTTGGCGTGCCAACTGATCCTGGTCTGGCATGCCATTGATCTGTGCAGATTGGCTGGCTGGCACGTTCTGGGCGTGGGCTGCCATAGGGAGGAGGGCAAACGGAAGAATGAGGATATTTCTGATTAATTTCATGGGATTAGTTCCTCAGAGGCCCGACAACCAGTTGGCTTATGGCTAGCCCATCGGGATGATCCATATCGTCAACACGATCTATGATCATGGTCGCCATCAGAGTTTGGGTATTCTGCTGGTTGACGTTTTCGCACGTCTGAATGAAAGGAAACTGGACCACGTAGTGCGCGCGTCCGTTCACTATTTTCTGGTCACGAATAGTCGCAGCACGTGTCGGCTGAGCAAAGCATAGTAATTTTGCCTGTTTCAGCTTATCAAGATTACCTGCCTGAATAAAAGATCGAGCGAAACTGTTCCATCCATCAATAGTGTAATGCGCTCCGGCAGTGTTTAGCTGCGACGGGTAGTCACGATAGTTGATGTTATAGGGTGCTATGCCCCATCGCACAGCCCACGACAGGAGCTGGTCCTGACCCAATATAGGACTATCCAACGGCACAGCGGGGCGCGGCGGGTTTTGTCCATCCACATAGAAAAACTTTGGGCGTGGTGGATTGGCCCAGATGTAAACATCATGAACAACAAACACCGTGAGCAGGGCACTGAGAGTAATATTTACCCACAATGATCTTTCAACAACACGTCCCTGAAAATCCGGGTCACTGAGACGCCGGAGAATGGCCTGTTTCCGACTTTTCATAGCGTCCACCCCCCAAGGGCGCGGACAATTCTATTTAGACCTATCATCGATCTGTCCTTCCTAGATGATTCTGAGGACAGCGTGATAGTTTCAGATGCGACCAGATGCTTTAATTTTCAGTTCTGCGAAATTTTTTTAAGCAGCAAGATCATATGCGGCCACGAGGCCACGCAAACGGCGGGAGTTCCGGGCACGACGGCTGATTCGACGCAATTTGCTATTCGTCCAGAAACGTGCCCCTTCCATGACGTTGCAATCCCGACGGAAAATGCCTCGCGATTGAATATAAGAGATCGCATTTTCGTAGATAAAGTAATCCAGTTTCTTACGTCTGGATTCAGGGATGCACTCTTCCAGGCTAGCATGAGACCTGATGGCGTCTGATGTGAGGAGAAAATCCTTAGCGATGATATGATGGCTCTGAAGGGCAAAATAACGATTGGCGCATTCAATGTTTGCTGCCTCGTTCCAGCGCGTTTTGTCCGATCTTTTGTTGCAGGTGATTGTCACAAGATTTCTGCAGCAGCGCACACGATAGGTCCGACCTCGCAATTCTTTGCGTGTGAGAACACTGGCCTGTGCCCAGGTCAGCAAGGTTTTTTTGTTAGATTTGAGAGCGCTATTGCGTAATTCTTTATTGTGTTTTTCTGCTGTCTCACGAGAGATTTGTGTACGGGCAGGAAGTCCCAATGCGCGACGTTTTCCAGAAACACTGGAACGGGAGCGCTTCAGTTTTTTGGCAATCTCCCCCGCCTGTTCGCCTCTGTTCCACATTTGACCGAGAATAATAAGCTCGTCTCTTTGCCATGCCTTTTGACGATCCGGCACCCGGTAGCCATGCATGACGGGCGCTTTGTCCCAGCCTTCATACGCGGTTTCAGCTTCCTCAATAGTGACCCCAAGCAGTTCTGAGGTGAGTGTGAAATCACGCGTCAGACGCATAACCTTTCTGATCATCTGTATGGAAACAGACTGGGGGAGCCAGAAGCGATCATTTCTGGTGATGACAGCGCAATCAAGCATGGCCGTGTCCTGTGGTATGTGATGTATTGAGACGAGATAGCACTGCGACTGTCCTACAGGTCAACAGAAATATCAGGAGTCATACAAACCCACGCAAGGCCGCAAACGAATTGGAATCTCTTTCCTTCATCTGAGAAGTCGGTGATCTATTTGACGTTGTAGAACAAACGGCGTGAACGCTCGTGAGTGTTCATTATTATAAGTTGCTGAAATTAAATGATTATAATTTTTCTATGACAGTCACGAGCACTATAGTTTTTTTTAGCCCGGTTGACTGGATAAGATTTTTAATTCGCGATTTAATAGCGTAGATAATCACGTAAAGGTGAACGTATTTAACCCTTATTCATTTTATGGAGATGTTAAAGGACGTTCCAAATTATGATGAATGAAATCGGCATGAACTGTAGCAATGAGTTGTTCTTATAGCATCCTGTCAGAATTTTTTACTTTTCTGACAGGACGAAAATGATTCTATTGTTTTAATTATCGCTAGTAAGGTGGTGTGCCAGTCGCTGTACGAAATAAATATTCCACAGTTGACAACATTTCGTTGACTGACCCGATTTGACCACTCGCTATTATTGATGCTGCTCGCCGTTCTAAATCAAGTTGATCTTTTTCTGTTTCAGCGTCAGTTTTGAAGAAGAACGAAACAGGCGCGCTTAACGCTTCAGCAAGTTGATATAACGTTTGCATTGAAGGATTTTGTAAGCCGGCCTCAATAGCAAAGACCGATGAAAATGGAACACCCGAAGCTGTTCTGAGTTCTCCTCTGCCCCATCCTCTAACAATTCTAAGGCTCCGGACCCGTCTCCCTATCATAATAAGGGATTCTAGTGAGCCGGGGGGAGCTACTTTAAATCCGGCTTCGGCAGCGAATACAGCAGTCGCTTCATCTATGGCCGGGTTTGTTGGTCTGGCCATGTCGGATAAGGTTCTCATTAACTTGAGAAGGTCTGGTTTGGAAGTTTCCAACAGCCTTGCCGCATCAAGAAGGCTTTCAACATCCTTTTGTGTTAGAGGTTCTGGGAAAGGAACCAGAGCTCCTCCGTGAGGCGGGAGAACTTGATCAAAATCGAGCTGTAATGCTTTTGTCAGCCCGAAAAAAGTTGCAACAGAAAAGGGTTTACCTGTTTTCTGGCTGGTCCTGAAATACTTGATCGTACTTAAGTGGATACCAGACAGTTTTGACAAGGTCGTTGGTGTAATACCAATACGTGTACACTGTTCAGTTAGAGTTCTACTGATGTTACGGTACAGAAGTCCATCTTTAAACAGTTTCGCGTTGGCCTGCGTCTCTTTCGTTTTCTTCGCCATATCATAACTCTTTCTCGGCAGGCGCCCCGATCGCCATAAGATCGGGGACAAAGCACCTTCATCATGGTGCTTCTACTAATGCGTAACGTCCTTTCGTTCGTTAAACTCCATTCCAGTCAATACCAGTCAATACCTATATATCGAGTGTTAACTCGACTTAATATGCTTTTTGGTCGCATCATAACGGGTTTCATATGGTTTCAAAGGAGAGAAACCTATGATTATCCCCACTATCTGCCTTACTATCGGCCTAGCCACCCCCAATGGTCACCACCTGTCAATGTTCCATCATGCGGCATTTGAGCTGGTTCAGCCTGGTCATTCGATACGTGCAGACACATTGAAGCTGAACGATACTGCATCGAGTGATAAACCCCGGCAAATGTCGGAAATGACGACAACGGATGTCACGGTTAGATCGACACATAACCATTTTCGTCGTGTTGATGGCTTTGGCCACCACGTACCTTTGGACTTTGCCGTAAGACAGATCGTGCCTCCTCACGTCAAAGTAACGTCTGCGCCGGATGTTGACCTCTCCCGGCAGGTGAACTGGGCAGGCGGAGATACATGGAACAGAGTGTTGGCCTCTACTGTGGCCCCTCTCGGTTACGCCATAGACGTTGGGCACAATTCCGTCCGAATTCTAACAAAAAAATCTGTTTCGTCGCATCATGATCACTGACGGTTACCTCAATACAGGAGGTAACCCATGGCGCAGGCGACAACACCGCACGGCAATCGAGACAGAACGCAACACGGCGATGTCTTGATGGCTCTTGAAAATCTTGCCCGAGACATTTCGCAGCAAGGTTCTGATTACACTCTCCATCGTCTAAAGGACCCCGAAGTTCGATTAGTCTGGACCAGAACGCTAGAGTTAATACCACCCCAATACTGGAATGAACTGAGACAGGCTCTTGATGAGCTGACGGGTCCACATGGAAGTCTATCAGGGCTGCTTAGTGGGGATTCTCCCTTCACCAGAGGTGTCTTCGGTCGCGCAAGGGTGGAAACACTGGGCCGTCTGATTGCTCCTGAGCGCTTGCAAACCCTCGCGAATATCATCCCCTCACATGCAAAGACTTCCTCATGAAGGTAAGAGATCACCTTTTCTCAGCCGTCATTCTGGCTGGGCTTCTGTCGAACCCTGCTTTGGCGCAACAGACTGAACAGGGCAGTGTCGGATGCGCTGATTTAACCCAAGCGGCGGCAAACGCTATCAACCAACGCGTTCAGGCTAATGATGCCTATGAAAAACAACCTGAAAGCGTCGGCGCGCTCTCCTGTCTGGACGGCTTCCTTCATGGTCAGGGCCTGAATGTCATCACGAGTGGCTTGGATCCTGCATCGCTCATCCAAAGTCTTGAAGACCAGTTGGGCTCGCAGATCTGTCAGGCTGCTCAGAGTGCATGGGGAAACGCTATGGGCGGCACACAGTGTAGCCTGAGTTTATCAGGCATCAATCTGGGCCTTGGTTTTGGAAACGTCGGCAGTGGCACGATGTGCCCTTCGCTCAATTTTGGCGGTGGTGGTCCCCCACTGGCATCAGGTGGAATTGGCACAACGGCGGGCTCAGGGTCGCTTTACGTTCAGAGCAATCCACTTCTGCCGGCCGGTTATAGCGCTAATAGCGTCATGGACGGAGTGTTCTGATGACGAAGCAGACAACTCGGACACTTCTTCTCGCTGCTGGCGTGTGCATAATGACCACCAGCTTGCAACCTCGTCAGGCATACGGATGGGGTGAGGCAGCTGTTGTGGCAGCGATCAAAGCCCTTCAGCAATTTACCGGCAAGCAGATGGATAAGGTTGGAGATAACATCACCAACAGCCTCAATGACATGACTAATCCGCATTCTGTCTCGTCAATGATACGCGATGCAGCAACCCAGCAGGCTAATTATGCCAAAGGGCAAGTCGCCGCACAAAGTCGGATTGCCGATGCGCAGAACACTGCTATGGCGGCCTTCCTAAGGCGACAACAAGAAACGGGCATCCGTGATGAACACATGATGTCGCCAGAGTTCTGCAGTGGACTGGATAGTCAACAAGCGACAATGGCTGCAGCGAAGGCATCCAGATCAGCCCTGGGAGCTATTACAACGATTGTTGAGCCGCGTGGGGAAGCTGCCAAGGGCACCCCTTCATATTACGGGCGGGCGCAGGGGGTGGACGCAAACACCAACTTCCATTTGCGACGGTATTGTTCGCAGGAGGATGTTGACGCAGGGCTATGTAGCGCTGTCTCCCGCATGGCTAATGCTGACCAGCGTGCCAGCACGCTTTTCATCGCCGATACCCTTTCTAGTGATGGTGGTGTGGATGCTGCCAATGATTACTCGACGACACTTATCCAGCCGGTTGCTCCTGCAGCGATCCGCGGAGAGCAAGCGAGCAGCACCATGGGGCGCGAGCAGATGCTCCAGCGCCGGGCATATAATGCGCGTATGTCACTGGCGAGGTTTATCATGGCTTTCATAACGTCATTGGAAACGCCTTCCGTCTCACTCACGTCCGAGCAAAAAAAAGAAATGCAGGCTGAAGGTCTGCAGCCGCTCGATCGCGCATCATGGCTACAGGCCATGAGTCTCGAAGTTAATCGCCGCGTATCCAGTGTTAGCTGGAATGCGTCATTACAGGCTATGCCAACAGCAAGTGTTCTGCGTGAAATCGCAACAGAGCTGGCACAATCGAACTATCTGGCCATGCAAAATTACCGCCTCGGTCTTTATCAGGCGTCGGTGGGTGCGACCGGTATCGCACAGACAGAGGAAGCTCATATGCAGCACGCCTCTAACAAAATGCCCTCTCCGACCATCAATCCTTAACACAAGTGAAAACTATGTCCGACACTCTGAAACAGACCACTGATCTAGCCAATATCTTAGATTATTTGGATCGCACAAAAGGTGTAGTGCAGGAAAATGCACCCAACATCGCGCAGCGATTTGAACGATTAAAAGAACAAATTGGTCAATCTCATGAAGACGATCCGTATTTTCGGACCCTAGTCGCTTATGCCGTACAGGATTTTTCCCGCGTAGCTGGACAAGTTCTCCCTGACAGTCATCCCCTTGCAAAAGAGATGACAGAATTAGCGACATCAGCACCTAATATTCAGTCAAAAGAGGTCCAACAGTTGATGGTTGAGACCTCCAAACTTAAAGACCAGAGGCTTGTCGATCAAATACGAGAAGTCGTTGATCAAGTCTCCTCTGGTATGGCTGATCCTGAGCATCCTGACGTGCTGTTTTCTCTGGACAAGATTCATGAGGCTATCAACGCAACTTCCCCAGAAAACCACACCCCTGATGATATGCCAGCAGCTGGTGGCGAACAGATGAAACCAGGACTCCATCCGTCTCCCGGAGGAGGGCAACCGGAAGGCAACGGGTCTCCATCAGAACAGACTGGCCCGAAGCAGGAGCCTGAGAGTGCTAAACCAAATACTGAAGGGGCAGCACCACGAGATCCAGCAGGCGGCGATAAGAACGCTAGTTCGAAAAAGCCGGAGCCTGACGCACAGACCGAGCCAGAGCAACCCGTGGTGCAGAAGATGAGCATGGGCGCAGCACTCGTTGGCGGCTTTTCTCGGCTGGCAGGCGCTTTAGCTAGTAAAATTGAAGCAGAACCCAGTTCTCTCTCTCCTGGATGGCTCGACAGAGCGCGTGAGAAGAGCAGCCAGCATGACGCGGCAAGAGCTGAGAACGATATGGATCGCACGGCTCAGCTGGGCTCAGAAGCCGTAGAAGCTATGCAAGCCCTGCGTCAGGGACCAGGTTCCAGCATTATGGCCGCGATCGCAGAAGCCGCGGCAAACAACCCCGGCGGGATGTCAGCAGTGCTATCTGAAATGAAGCCTGGTGGGAAATATGAATCCCTCCATGGGCAATTCGTCTCCGAAAAAGAGAATAATCAGGCATTTGCTAGTCACCTCGAAAGTGCAGCCGAGAAGCTTGGGGCTTACGGAAAAAGAAGAGAAGCCGCCCAGAAAATTGCTGAAACCATGGGAACAACAACCCGCGTGGAACAGCGGTTTGCACAGATTGATGCCCAGATTGGTAAGGAAGCTGAAGGATTGCCCGGAACCAAACCAGGCACCTCAATGATTGAGGAACTAAGCGAAAAAGCTAAGGAACTGGTCAAAAAGGCTGCCGAAACCCTTGCTTCAATCTTTCGCGCCGCTCCGACACGTGGCCCAACAATGTCACCAGGCTGAGAAAACCATGACTAAGACGCTCCAAAGGGTTCTGGCAACAGCGATCATGGTGCTCGGACTCATAGTATACCTCCCATCTGCGTTAGCGCAGACAGGTTCTATTACTGGGGGGACGACGCAGAATTCCGCTGCGGGTTCTTCATCAGATGCATCCGGATCTCATACAGTGACCTGGGATTTGCTGGATCCGGGGAGCGATTGGGCTGCTGTCGTGGTGCGTTCCATTTTCCCAGTATTCTCGTCTGGTGATTCTTCTATTGGTTCCGAAAATACCGTCATTGGTACCATGCTTGCGTGGCTGTCTGCTTTTGCGGGCGTGATTGCCGCAGGTTGGGTGACTTACCTGTGGTTTACAACGAACTTTCGGGGCGCAGAGACAGCAAAATTATTGGGAGATAATCAATCCCAGATGTCGATTGTTAAGATCGGGCTGGCTGCATTGATGATGTTTCCAACGGTATCAGGTTTTGGTGGTGGTCAGGCTGTAGTCGTTCAGGGCGCTCTTTGGTCCATTGGTATGGCAAAGACCATCTATCACTATGCTGAGAAAGCTATTGGGCCGGATGGAAAAGCCATCGCTACTCCTATCGTCCCAGGCACAAAAGGAATCGTTCTTAATCTCGTTAAAGATGAATTCTGCCGATCCTTGCTGAATGCTGCATCGAACAATCCCGATCTTATCCCCATCCCAGTAGGACGCACGATCAGGGGTATTTCTGGGAACTCAGAGGGGATTATTGTCAACTATGCCTATAACATGACTTTGGGTGATGGCACGCCCACGTGTGGCGCGATCAACCTTGAAACACCGGCAATGGGAAAGACCAACCTTGCTGGTGTGTCTGTAGACACAGCGACAATGCAGCGGAATGTTCTTGATGCTGTTCTTGCAGCAGATATCCGCGGGCAGGTGGAAACTGTTGCCCGTAATTTCTGGATGTCCAAGAAGACACAGGATCTCGCCCCATTGATGGATATCGTGACAACTGCGACAAATGATTACACGTCACGATTGACTGAGAAAGCGGCACAGATGCGCTCTGAACTGGAGAAATCTGTCAGCGATCGTTCAACCACTTTAAACCAATGGGGGCTTGGTACGAACGGAGATGCGACCAACACCGCCAACAGACTGGATAGCCTAAGCTGGTCTGGGGCAGGGGCCTATTATCTGGAGTTTGCCAGATTGAACGGTCAGACACTGAGCCTCATGACAGCCACCCCGAATGTCACAACTCCTAGTTACAGTGGCATTGGTTCTGCACTGTCTTCTGACGTAGCCCCTCTTATCCAGTCGGCACATACATTTCTGGGTAATATCGATGCCCTGGTTGACACAACGGATGGGATGAGTGCGCCGGGAGGTAATAGCGATCTCTATTCAGGGGCAATGCCTGGTGGCGATGGCTCAAGCACCGTCACGCAGCTCTTCCGTGCGCTGCATCTTAACGACTACGCACTACAGATGCTGATAGGCTTTATGGAACCATCAGGTACTGGAGGCTACTGGATAGATCCTTTCGGGAACCTGATGTCGCTGGGACATTGGCTGATTACGATATCTGTTACGACCATGGGGACTGCTTCTGTCCTTTCTTCGACTGCGGGCACAATCAGCACTGGCATTCTATCCATGATGGCAGGCCAGCCTGAAGGCGCAGTGGCGGCCGGGATTGGACACATAGCAATGCAGTTTTTCTCAACGCCAATTATGGCCGGTTGTATGGCCATGTTGATACCGGGACTCACGTTGGCTTTTGTTCTCCCGATGGTTCCCTATGTTATGTGGATGGCCGGCATCGCCAGTTGGCTCATTCTGCTGTGTGAAGCTGTTGTGGCAGCACCCTTATGGATGCTGGCGCACATGACACTTAATGGAGAAGGTCTGCATGGGAATGCACGTCAAGGATATGCGCTCCTGTTTGATGTAGTGTTCAGACCGACCCTGATGCTGTTTGGCCTATTCTTCGGCTACTTCGTGTTTGATGCCATGTCATGGCTGGTACATCAGACATTCGGCGTGGCTGCAGGATTTGCTCTCTCGCACGGATGGCTGGTCAGCAACTTTCTGGGAATGCTTCTTTTGGTGTGGATGTTCGTGTTGCTCCACATGATCCTGGCACTTGCATCGTTCAGATTAATCGCAATCATCCCGAACCGTGTTCCACAAATCCTTGGTTTTGGTGGCGGTGAGCGAATTGATGTTGATGCCTTCAGTAGGGATGTTGCGGCGGTTGGTATGGCCGGTGCAATGCAAAAAATGCAACAATCGCTAGCACCTGGTCAAAATGAAAATCTCAATAATTCTGGACAGACACAAAAAACAATTGAACATAAAATTACTGGTGGTTTAGATACAACAATGAGAAAGAACTCTTCTTAGTAGTAGGAGGCGGATATGGCAGGAAGCG
>CALFLO010000093.1 GCA_937880175.1 uncultured Gluconobacter sp. | reverse complement strand
GTCGTCATGTCCCTGCGGCTTCAGAAGGAGCGCATGGGCGCGGGTCTGGTCCCCAGTGCGCGCGAATATTTCCACTTCTTCGGGCTGGATCGCAGACGTCTGGCGCTGGCAAGGCCCGGGGCGCTCGTCATGCATCCGGGGCCGATGAATCGCGGCGTGGAAATCGCCTCGGACGTAGCGGATTCGGATCAGAGCGTGATTTCCGAACAGGTTGAAATGGGCGTGGCTGTACGGATGGCGGTTCTGGATCGCCTGTCCCGGGCACGGATGCCGACATGAGTGATATCGTTTTTGAAAATGTCCGCCTGATCGACCCGGCCTCTGGTCGTGATGAGACCGGACGGCTTGTGGTGCGTCAGGGCAGGATCGTCGCCTGCGAGGATGGATCGGTTCCCGAAGGGACACGGGTCATTGACGGCGCGGGAGCCGTGCTGTGTCCGGGACTGGTGGACATGCGCGTCGCACTCGGGGAGCCGGGATCGGAATATCGCGAAAGCGTCTCCTCCGGCGCACGGGCAGCCGTAGCGGGTGGCATCACGACCATGGCGGTGCTGCCCAATACCTCCCCCCCGATCGACAACCCGGCCCTTGTTCATCTGCTGCGTGTCCGTGGCGAAGAAACGGGCATGGTCTCGATCCATCCTTACGGCGCGCTGACGCGCGGCTGCGAGGGCGGGGAAATGGCTGAACTCGGACTGCTCCAGAACGCTGGTGCCGTTGCATTCACGGATGGGACCCGGGCGATTTCCGACGCCAAGCAGATGCGCAATCTGCTGTCCTATTCGCGCTTTCTCGACGCCATCGTGGTGCAGCATCCGGAAGAGCCCTCGCTGGCCAAAGGGGCCTGCGCGACAGCCGGGGCGCGGGCCGTCCGGATGGGGCTGCCTCAGGTTCCGGTCGAGGCCGAAGCGATCATGATCGCGCGGGATCTGCGTCTGGCGGACATGACGAAGGCACGGCTGCATTTCGCCCATGTCTCGACGGCGGAAGGGCTCGATCTGATCCGCGAGGCCAAGAGCCGCGGCATCCGGGTGACGTGCGATACCGCGCCGCCTTATTTCGCCATGACCGAAGACGATATCGGCGATTTCCGTACCTACGCAAAGCTATCACCTCCCCTGCGCAGCGAGGCTGACCGCAAGGCGGTCTGTGCCGCGCTGGCGGATGGGACAATCGATGCCGTGGCATCCGATCATGCTCCGGCAGATGCCGATGACAAGCGGCTGCCCTTTGCGCAGGCGCGGGCTGGTGGAACCGGCCTGGTCACGCTTCTGGGCGTTACACTCGGGGCCGGTCTGCCTTTGCTGGAGGCGCTGCGTCTCGTGACATGCGCCCCTGCAAAACTGCTCGGCCTTGAAGCCGGAACGCTGGCGGTCGGCAGTGATGCCGATCTGTGCCTGTTCGATCCGGAAGGGTCGTGGACCGTCGTGGCCGGAGACCTTCCGGGCCGGGCGCAGAACACGCCTTTCGATGGGCAGGACCTGAAGGGCCGTGTTCTGCGCACCTTCAAACGCGGCGTAGAGGTCTTCACGGATGCCGGGCTGGCGGGAGCGGCTTCATGAGCGGCTTTCAGGCACAGCTGATCTTGCTGTTTCTTGTGTCCTACGTCATCGGGAGCATTCCGTTTGGCCTGCTTCTGACGGCTCTGGGCGGCGGCGGTGACATCCGCAAGATCGGCTCGGGCAATATCGGCGCGACCAACGTCCTGCGCACGGGCCGCCGGGGACTGGCGGCGGCCACACTGCTGCTGGATGCCCTCAAAGGGGCCGCAGCCGTCCTCATCGCCCGGTTTTTCTTTCCCGGCGCCAGTGACACTACGATGGCGGTGGCTGCCGTAGCCGTGGTTGTTGGGCACTGTTTCCCGGTCTGGCTCGGCTTCCGGGGTGGCAAGGGCGTTGCAACGGGGCTCGGGACGATCTGGGTCCTGTGCTGGCCGGTAGGACTGGCCTGCTGCGTAGTCTGGCTGCTGGTCGCCCGGTTGAGCCGGATTTCTTCGGCCGGGGCATTGGCAGCGTTCCTGTTGGCACCGGCACTGATGGTCCTGCTGTCCGGGCGCGCCCTGCACTCACCTATCCCGGTAGCGACGCTTCTTGTCTCGCTGCTGATCTGGGCGCGACATTCCAGCAATATTGCCCGTCTCGTGACGGGGCGTGAACCGCGCGTGAAGGTCGATCAGGCGTCCGGCCGCTAGATTTTAAGCACCCGTTAAGGAATCTGTCTTAAGGATAAAGATCTTATGACAGCATTTCTGGACACACGTCCCCTTCTGACCGCAACAGACCGAATCGATGTTCTGCGTCTGGCGCGGACGGCGGGCGTTGGTCCGATCAACTTTGCGCGACTGATGACGCAGTATGGGAGCGCCGGTGCTGCGGTCGCGGCTCTGCCTGGCAGGATGCGCAAGGCAGGACGTCGGGATGCCCCTGTCATCCCGACCGTCTCACGCATGACGGACGAGCTGGAACGTCTTGAAAAACTGGGCGGGACAATGCTGGTGCGGGGCGATGCGGACTATCCGCTGCTCCTGTCCTGCATCCCCGATGCACCGCCCGTCCTGTTCGCGCTCGGAGACGTTCGCAAGCTGTCGATGCGCTCTGTGGGCATTGTGGGTGCCCGCAATGCCTCGGCGGCAGGAATCCGGATTGCGGAGAGCCTCTCGGCCGAGATCGCGCATTCGGGACTTTGTGTGATTTCCGGGCTGGCGCGGGGCATCGACTCGGCGGCGCATGCCGCAGCCCTCCATCCGGGACTGACGGTCGCCGCCATCGCAGGCGGGCTGGATCATGTCTATCCGCCGGAGAATGCCTCCCTTCAGCGGCAGATTGCCGAGCAGGGCTGTCTGGTGACGGAAGCCCTGCTGGGGACAGCCCCTCAGGCCCGCCATTTTCCACGGCGCAACCGCCTGATCGCCGGGATTTCCCTGGGCTGCCTGATCATCGAGGCAACTGTCGGGTCCGGGACGCTGATCACGGCCGATCTGGCCCAGTCCTATAATCGCGAACTTCTGGTCGTGCCCGGCTCGCCACTTGATCCGCGGTCACGGGGCGGTAACCAGTTGCTCAAGACGGGTCAGGCCACCCTGACAGAAAATATCGACGATATTCTTCAGGTTCTGCCGCTGGAGCTTCCGCGCCGCGAACCGGCACCCTGGCAGCGTTCAGCGAGCCACAACCCGCCTTTGACGGGCTTTTCCGAACCTTCCGCGCCATGGGGCACGGCCGCCGGAGAAGACTGGATTGATCCGGATCTGGCCCAGAAAGCGGTATGTTCCCTCCTGTCCGTGACACCGGTAGCAGTTGACGATGTGGTGCGCCGCTGCCAGTTCTCCGTGTCGGCAGTGCTTGCGACGCTGGCTGAGCTTGAGCTTGGCGGGGTCGTGGAGTTTGTGCCCGGCGGACGCGTGGCGTTGCTGCCGAACTGAAGTGACGCGGAATACCGGAGTAGCGATGACGGACGTTGTGGTGGTCGAGAGCCCGGCAAAGGCGAAGACGATCAACAAGTATCTGGGAAGCGGATATACCGTGCTCGCTTCGTTCGGCCATGTGCGGGATCTGCCGCCCAAGGACGGCAGCGTGCGCCCGGACGAGAACTTTGCCATGAGCTGGCAGACGGACGAACGCGGCGCAAAGCAGATCTCCGCCATCACCAAGGCGCTGAAGGGGGCGAAGAACCTTTATCTCGCCACTGACCCGGATCGCGAAGGTGAGGCGATTTCGTGGCATGTCCGCAGTGTTCTGGAAGAAAAAAATCTTCTGAAGAATGTGGACGTCCATCGTGTCACCTTCAACGAAATCACCAAATCCGCCGTCACGGCTGCCATGGCGGCTCCGCGCGAGCTGGACCGCCCTCTGATCGACGCCTATCTGGCCCGGCGCGCGCTGGACTATCTGGTCGGCTTTACGCTCTCCCCCGTCCTGTGGCGCAAGCTGCCGGGCAGCAAGAGCGCCGGACGTGTGCAGTCTGTCTCCCTGCGTCTGATCTGTGAGCGCGAAGCCGAGATCGAGGTTTTCCGCCCCAAGGAATACTGGACTGTCACCGGCGGTTTCACGACACCAGGCAAGGCCGCGTTTCAGGCCCGTCTGACGCATCTGAAGGGCGAGAAGCTCGACCAGTTCGACCTGAACAACGAAGAGCTGGCCTTCGGGGCACGTGATACTGTTCTGGGTGGACAGTTCACGGTCCGCTCCGTCGAGCGCAAGCGCACCAAGCGCAATCCGCCGCCGCCGTTCACGACATCGACCCTGCAACAGGAAGCCTCGCGCAAGCTCGGCATGAGCGCGCAGACCACGATGCGCACGGCCCAGCAGCTTTATGAAGGTGTGGATCTGCGCGGTGAGACCACCGGTCTGATCACCTATATGCGTACCGATGGCGTGACGATGGCGAAAGAAGCCGTGGGCTCCATCCGCGGCCATATCGGCAAGGCGTTCGGGGACGAATACGTTCCGGATTTTCCGCGCACCTATTCGACCAAGGCCAAGAACGCGCAGGAAGCGCATGAGGCCATCCGCCCGACGGACGTGTTCCTGACACCCCAGCAGGTGGGTCATGCGCTGACGCCGGAGCAGAAGAAGCTTTACGAACTGATCTGGAAGCGCTCCGTTGCCTCGCAGATGCAGTCTGCCGAACTGGATCAGGTCGCGGTAACGCTGGCGGATGCGAGCGGCCAGACACTTCTGCGCGCCACGGGTTCAACCATCGCATTTGACGGCTTCCTCAAGCTTTATATCGAGGGCCGTGACGACACGAAGGCCGAAGACGAGGACGGCAAGCTTCTGCCGCCCATGAAGGAAGGCGATCGCCTGACGACGGGGACCGTGGATGCCGAACAGCATTTCACCCAGCCGCCGCCGCGCTATTCGGAAGCTTCGCTCGTCAAGAAAATGGAAGAGATCGGCATTGGCCGTCCCTCGACCTATGCCTCCATTCTCGGCGTACTGCGGGACCGCAACTACGTGCGGCTGGAAGCGCGTCGCTTCATCCCCGAGGACCGGGGACGGCTGGTCACGGCGTTCCTGACATCGTTCTTTGAGCGCTATGTGGATTCGGGCTTCACGGCATCGCTTGAAGAGCAGCTTGATGACATTTCGGGTGGCCGGGCCGACTGGCATGATGTCATGGCGGCGTTCTGGCAGGATTTCTCGGCGGCGGTCGCGCAGACCAAGGATCTCAAGATCTCGGACGTCATTGACGCGCTGGATGAAGATCTGGGTCCGCATTTCTTCCCGCCCCGCCCGGACGGTGGTGATCCGCGCGTCTGCACCTCGTGCGGAACCGGACGGCTGGGGCTGCGGCTTGGCAAGTTTGGCGCCTTCATCGGCTGCTCGAACTATCCGACCTGCCAGTTCACGCGCCGACTGGTCGCCGAGGAAGGCGATGCCGAGGGGCTGAATGACGGTCCGAAGATTCTGGGACAGGATCCGGATACCGGCGAGGACATCTCGATCCGCCGTGGGCCTTACGGGCTGTATATCCAGCGCGGAGAGCCCAACCCGGAGGACAAGAAGGCCAAGCCCAAGCGGACGACCATTCCCAAGGGCCTCGACGGCAACACCATGACCATGGAACAGGCGCTGGGGCTGCTGTCCCTGCCACGTCTGGTCGGGCTGCATCCTGAAACGGGCGAGAAGATCGAAGCCGGTCTGGGGCGTTTCGGGCCGTATGTGAAGATGGGCGCCATCTATGGCACGCTCGACAAGGACGATGACGTCGTGACTGTCGGGCTGAACCGGGCCGTGGATGCGCTGGCCAAAAAGCTGGCCTCCATCCGCAATCTGGGACCGCATCCGAAAGACGGTGAGCCGGTCATGATCCGCAAGGGACGGTTTGGTCCCTATGCCCAGCACAACCAACTGATCGCCAACCTGCCGAAGGGGCAGGACATGGAAGAGGTCACGCTGGATGAGGCGGTAGCGTTGCTGGCGGAGAAGGGCAAGCCACTGAAAGGTGGCGCAAAAAAAACTTCCACGAAAAAAGCGGCGCCGAAAGCGGCAAAGACGAAAAAAGCCGTTGCGGCTGCGGAAGGGGATGAGGCGGCGCCCAAGAAGGTAACAAAGCGTAGCCCGGCCAAATCCGCCACCAAGACGAAAACCACAACGCCGCGGAAACGTAAGACTGCTTCCGACACGTCGTCGGAAGACTGAAAACAGATCGGGTCGGCAGTGTTGCCTGACGGCACTCCCGACCCCACATTCGATCTGGCAAGTCTTTACCGTGGCTGAAGTTTGTGGCGTGGTCGCGTTACGGGAGCAGCCTTCTTTTGCCGTCCCGTCTCCAAGGACCCCGTCTTGCGTCATGCCGTCCGCCCTATGACCCGTTTCATGCCGCGCAGCCGCGAAGCGGCATGTCGCCCGGCCCTCTGTCTGGCGTTCTGCATGGTCATCCTGATCGCCCCGACAGGAGCCGCAAAGGCGCAGACAACCCCCAATACAGACGCAGCTTCAGGACAGGCCATACCGCAGGCCGCCCCTGCTGCAGCACCCGCAGCCCAGCCGACATTTTCCGTCTCCGTTACGCGCGAGGTTCTGGTCGCGGCTCTGGGCTTTCTGGAGCCCCGCACGCTGGAGGCGCATTCGGCACGGGATTTCTGTCTGTGGGGGCTGGACGGGCTGACAGCGATCGATCCAACCCTTTCCGTCACCGAAAGCCGGCCTGAAGTTTCCGCAGCACCTGCCCCTGCCTCCGGAGCAGCCATGGCGGCGGAAAAGACAGCCTCAGACGCCTCCCCGCAGGCTCCGGCACTCCTGACCGTCCTTCAGGGACAGACAGTGGTGTTCAGCCGGGTCATGCCAGCTTCGGACAGCAACGGCGCCTGGGCGGATCTGGTCACGGCTGCCATGCAGGCAGCCTGGCAGCACTCCGCCACGCTGCGGGACGCCGGCTCGGACGCGCTTCTGCAAGGATTTTTCGACGAGCTTTTCAATCATCTCGATCCTTATTCCCGGTATCTCGGCCCTTCTCCCGCCACGTCGGACCGCACACGGCGCACCGGCAATACGGGTACGGTGGGACTGAGTCTGGGACAAAGTGGGCGTATGATCGTGATTACGGCCGTCAACGCCAACGGTCCCGCCTGGGAAGCCGGGGTGGATACGGGAGAGCGTCTGGTCTCCGTCAACGGGCGGACGACGCATGGTCAGGATGCCGCTACGGTGCAGTCCTGGCTGGAAGGTGACGAGCACACCTCCGTCACACTGGGGATTGCAGCCAAGGGCCACCGGACGACGACGCTGAGGCTGGAGCGAACGCAGGTTCCGCCTGAAACCGTGTTCGCCTCGACGGACGGCCCTTTCACCGTTCTGCGCGTCACATCCTTTTCGACCCAGACGGCGGAAGAAATCAGCCAGTATATCGATCAGGTCGTGGATGAGCCGACGCCGGATGCACCTTCGCCTCCTGTAAGCAAAAGCAGGGCAGCGGGCATCATCCTTGATCTGCGCGGTGATCGCGGCGGCGTCCTTCAGCAGGCCGTCACCACGGCGGCCCTGCTGCTGGACCATGGCGTGGCCGTGACAACCCATGGGCGGAACCCTCTGGCCAACCACATCTGGGCCGTTCAGGGTGGCGACATGACCAATGGCACGCCTGTGGTGATTCTCGTGGACGGACGGACAGCCAGCGCGGCTGAGATCCTGGCCTCCGCCCTTGCCGATCACCGCCGTGCTGTCGTGATCGGGAGCGAGACTCTGGGCAAGGGACTCGTGCAGGTGATCGGGCAGATGCCGAACGGGGGAGAGCTGTTCGTGACATGGAGTCGCAATCAGGCCCCTCTGGGCTGGCCGATTCAGGGCTTGGGCGTCATGCCGCAGGTCTGCACGTCGCTTGGCGCGAAGTCCCTTCAGGCTCAGCTCTCCGCCCTGAAGCAGGGGACTACCCTGCAAAGCGAGGCCGTGCAGCTGGCACGCGCGGCCCGCTACCCGGTTCCGGTGCCGAAAATCCTCGATATCCGGAAACATTGCCCGGCTGCCATCGGCTCGGATGCCGACATGGACGCTGCCAGGGTGCTGCTGTCCTCTCCTGCCGCCTACAGGGCGGCGCTGGAGTCTGTTCCTGACGAGAACAGCGCGCCCATCCACTAACCTTGCAGGACAAACGGAAACAGTCATGGGCGCACGATTGAAAACGGGACTCTGGGTACGGGCTGTCCTGCGCCGTATTTCTTCGGACGGAACCTCGGCCATGGTTCTGAAAAAAGGTGACGAGGACGCTGGAGCCGTGCTGATCGTCCTGGCGGACCGTTCGGGGGGAACGGGGGTGCTGCGAGAGGACGGAACCGGCTGGGCCCGGGTGGATGCTACGGATGCGGCGAGTGTTGACGCCTATCTGGAGCGGCAGAAAAAATATGATCCGGACCTGTGGATCATCGAACTGGAGATGCGCGACGTGTCCCAGCCTATAGAGCGCACCCTCGGGTCAAGAAGGCTCGATCTGGACGAGGAGGCGTAAACTGTGGGAGGGAAGACACAGCACATGGCGAACCTGCCATAAAGAAAACCGCATGATGCGGCATTGTGTCGTGTGATGCGTTGCCATCGTCCGAGCTTTCGGCAAGAACACACGCAGATAAGGTTGGCAGATTTGTCTGGTTGGAGAGAAATGACATGACGCAACGATCCGTTGTCAGGACCTGGCTGACCCGCGCCGGGTTCACTGCAGGCGTTTCGATGCTCGTCATGGGGGCCGCAACCGCGCAGCCGGTCAAAGGCCTGTATGTCGCAGGTGAAGGCGGCGCCAGCTTCAACCAGGACCAGACCGCGCGTCTGTCCCCTGTCTTTCCGAGCGGGCGGGACCACTATCAGGCTGGCGTGACCGGCATTGGCAGTCTTGGCTACGGACTCGGCAACGGATTCCGCGTCGAGGTCGAAGGCAACTACCGTAACAACCGTCTGCAGCAGTTCCGCTCCAGCACGTTCCCGTCTTCCGTGGGCGGCCGCCAGCAGGGCTATGGCGTCATGGCCAATGCCCTGTTCGACATGGATATCGGCAAATCCTGGGTTTTCCCGTATTTTGGTGCGGGCATCGGTTATGGCTGGCAGGCGATGAACACCTATGTTCACGCCCCGAACGGTGCCTTTGACCAGCATGTCGGCGGCACGAGCGGCAACTTCGCCTATCAGGGCATTTTTGGCCTGTCGTTCCCTGTTCCCTGGGTCGTGGGTCTGTCGGCGACGGCGGAATACCGGTTCTACACGCTGATGGGGCCGAACGGGCACCATGCTTCCGCGACCGGAATCTATGGTGGCTGGGACAAAACCAAGGAATTTGGCGCGTCCAGCGGCAATCGCGATACCAGAACGGATTTCAACCATTCGCTGATGCTCGGGCTGCGCTACGAGTTCAATCCAGCTCCCCCGCCGCCGAAGCCGGTTTCGGCTCCGATGCCAATCCCGGGTCCTGCCCCTACCCGCACCTATCTGGTGTTCTTCGACTGGGATTCGGCAGAGCTGAGCACACGCGCGAAGGCTGTCGTGGCGGCCGCAGCGCGCAACTCCACCTCCGTTCAGGTCACGCATATCGAGGTCAGCGGCTATACCGACACCTCCGCTGCACAGCCGGGACGTCGGGGCGAGGCCTACAACATGGCGCTGTCACAGCGTCGCGCGAACACGGTCAAGGAAGAACTGGTGCGTGACGGGGTGGCCGCAGGGCTGATCTCGACGCAGGGCTTTGGCGAGAGCCACCCGCTGGTGGTCACCGCCGCCAATACCCGCGAGCCGCAGAACCGCCGCGTGGAAATCGACTTCAAGTAAGATCGACCCAGGACGTTCTGCGTCCCGGTCAACCGGCGGCTTCTCACGAGACCGCCGGTTTTTTTTGTGCCTGCCGTACTCGCCGTTCGTCAGATACAAAAAAGGGCGGAGAGAAACCTCCCCGCCCTTTCAGGTCCATCAGCGTGATGGAAAACTTACTTCTTGCGGCGCACCGTGTGACGGACGGCGGCTTTTTTCGCAGTCGTCTTGGCAGGCGTCGGCGCAACAACTGCGGGCGGTTTAGCGACCACAACGCCCGTTGCGTCCACCGTGGCGCGGATTGTCAGATGCTCGCGCTTCTGGCCACCACCGGGGATCAGCTCGGCCGTGAACATGTCCGTTCCGGCGTAAGCCGTGGCAGGCGTATAGTCCACGTAGGTCTTGCCATCATAATTGTAGAGGAAGGCCTTGCCGTGTGCCGGGGGCGGATTGACGCCGAAGGACGCGTAATTGCCGCCCATCGGCTTCTGGATGGCGATGGAGCACAGTCCGTCATCGCTGCGGACCGTCATGTCCACGCTCATGGTACCGTCAGCCGCCTTCTTGACGGCGGAGACGTGGCAGACAGCGGAAGTCCGCTGGTAGCCGAAGGGATTCGGGGCCACGGAACGCTGGACGATCGGCTGTTGAGCACAGCCGGAGAGAAGCAGGGACACGGCAAATGCCGAACCCAGGGTAATGGCAGAACCTCGCAGACGCACGGTCAACTCCAACGCATCGTGACAGGACATGCCGCGTTTTCACGGCAGACAGACGTTCGCATGTAGAACAGGACAGCACGGGGCGAAAGGCTGCATGGAGACCCTGCGGCCATTTTGACGGTATTTTGTGCGCAGGCGACGATAAATTGGCACTGGACGGGTCCGCGCCCATTTTCTGCCACGAAATCATGTTTCGGATTAAGGGCTTGCCGCACGTTCCTCAGAAGCAGAATCAGCTTTCGCGGGGGGTCGACCGCGGGTAGTCTGTTCCAGTGGTTGTGGCCGGTCGATCCGGTCTTGTGGAGTCTGTCAATGCCGTCGATCTTCCGTCGTTCCTTCCAGAGCCTGCTCGCTGTCGGGCTTTCCTGCGCTACGCTTGCTGCCGTGCATCCCCTGTCCGCCCGCGCTGCGGACTGCGGCAACTCGCCCGCTCACGAAGCGTTCGACGTGGCCGGCCTGAAGTCCGAGCTGATGGTGACGGCGCTGTCGTGCAAGGCGCAGGACCGTTACAATGCCTTCGTCGGCAAGTTCCGCCCCGCACTGCTGAGCGCCGACGAGCGCCTCAACAGCTATTTCCGCACGACCTATGGCCGTCGTGCGCAGGTCGAGCATGATGACTACATCACGCAGCTTGCCGACATCCAGTCGCTGGGTGGCCTGAAGTCCGGCACGGTTTTCTGCCAGCAACGCGAAGCCATGTTCGACGAGATCGACGCGCTGGAAAGCTCGGCCGATCTCGCGCATTACGCCGAAGCCAAGGACGTGGCCCAACCTGCGTCCTATGAGAGCTGCGGAGCCCCGGCCACCGTGGACCGTCATTCCCGCAAAGGCGTCACGAAGCGGGCGACGACCCGCCATACGAACCGCGCCTGAGACCCTGTTCTGAGCCCGTCCGCCGTACTGCCGCGAAGCGTTTGCTTGACGTTCCGTGAAGGGGCGGCGACAACGCAGACATGAGTGATCTGTTCGAGTCAGGCAAGACAGGCAAACCCAAGGCCGGTGGCTCCCGCAAGGGCCCGGTCGACACGGAATATGGCGCCCACGACATCGAGGTGCTGGAGGGGCTTGAGCCCGTCCGGCGCCGTCCGGGCATGTATATTGGCGGCACGGATGATACCGCGTATCATCATCTGGCCTCCGAGATCCTCGATAACGCGATGGATGAGGCGGTGGCGGGCCATGCCACCACCATCGACGTCCGGCTGGAAGGCCCGCGCACGCTCATGGTGCGCGACAACGGCCGTGGCATCCCGACCGATCCCCATCCAAAATTCCCCGAGAAATCCGCCCTTGAAGTGATTTTCACCACGCTTCATGCGGGCGGAAAGTTCTCCGGCAAGGCCTATGACACCTCTGGCGGCCTGCATGGCGTCGGCAGTTCGGTCGTCAATGCGCTGTCCGAGAAGCTGGAAGTCGAAGTCGCACGGGACCGGACGCTGTACCGGCAGGACTTCGTGCGCGGTGTCTCGCTGGCACCGCTGGCGGAAGTTGGCAACGCGCCCAACCGTCGTGGTACGACGGTGCGCTTTACGCCCGACCCGGAAATCTTCGGCAATCATCATTTCTCCCCCGCCCGGCTCTACCGGATGTGCTGCTCCAAGGCGGCACTGTTCCGGGGGGTGACGATCCAGTGGAAATGCGAGCCGTCCCTGATCAAGGCCGGGGATGAGACGCCGGTCGAGGCCACCATCCAGTTCCCCAATGGTCTGGAAGACGCGCTTTCGGCAGAGCTCGGGCCTAATCCGGATCTGCTGACCCCGCTCTGGGCGGGGGATGTGGAATTGCCGGTTGCGGCGGATGGTCGCACGGGCGGTCGCGTGGAATGGGCGGTCGCGTTCCTTGAGAGCGGCACGGCGTCGCTCTCTTCGTTTTGCAACACGATTCCCACGCCTCAGGGCGGCACGCATGAGGCCGGCTTCCGCTCGGCTCTGGTCAAGGGGCTGCGGGCCTGGGGCGATCAGCGCAAGGTCAAGCGGGCGGCAGCGATCTCCGCCGAGGACGTTCTGGGGTCCGTGGCGGCCAAGCTTTCGGTCTTCGTCCGCGATCCGCAGTTCCAGGGTCAGACCAAGGACAAGCTGACCTCGCAGGAAGCGTCGCGGCTGGTCGAAGGTGCGCTGCGGGACCGTGTGGATCACTGGCTGGGCGGCAATCCACAGCAGGCGGACAGTCTGCTGGCCTTCATGGTGGAGCGGGCGGAAGAGCGTCTGCGACGGCGTGAAGTCAAGGACACGGCCCGCAAAAGCGCCACGCGCAAACTGCGTCTGCCGGGCAAGCTGACGGACTGCACGCGCGAAAACGCAGCGGATACGGAGCTGTTCCTCGTGGAGGGCGAATCGGCCGGTGGTTCGGCGCGTCAGGCCCGTGACCGCGAAACGCAGGCCGTGCTGCCGCTGCGTGGAAAAATCCTCAACGTGGCGTCCGCCACGACCGACAAGCTGCGGGCCAATCAGGAGCTGCGGGATCTGACGGAAGCTCTGGGCTGTGGCATCGGGGCGTCCTTCGATATCAGCCGCCTGCGCTACGGGCGCGTCATCATCATGACGGATGCCGATGTGGACGGTGCGCATATCGCCTCGCTCCTGATGACGTTCTTCTATCGCGAAATGCCGGAACTGATCCGTCAGGGACATCTGCATCTGGCGCAGCCCCCGCTCTATCGCATCACGCATGGACCCAAGACGGTCTATGCGATGAACGATCAGGACCGGCTGCGGCGGATCAAGACCGATTTCAAGGCCAATGCGAAGGTCGAGGTCTCCCGGTTCAAGGGCCTGGGTGAGATGCCGGTGAAGGATCTCAAGGAAACGACCATGGATCCGGCCAGGCGCACGCTGCTGCGGGTCATCACCCCGGCCGAGGACCGTCTGGCGACCAGCGAGCGGGTGGAAAGCCTCATGGGGCGCAAGCCGGAACTGCGTTTCCGCTTCATTCAGGAACATGCCCGATCTGTTGACGAGCTCGACGTCTGAGCGTGTCACCACCATCCAGTTCCACGGAGTCTCACAGCCAGCTCAAGGCCATCGGATGCCTGATCGGGGGAATTTCCTCCTTTCAGATCGGCGCAACGCTGGCAAAGGGGCTGTTTCCGCTATTCGGCCCGACCGGCATGGTCGGGCTGCGCGTGTGTCTGGCGGCCGTGATCCTGCTGTCCATCTGGCGGCCGACGCGGGGCACGCTGACGGTCGAACGGCTGAAGCTGTTGCTGCCTTATGGCGCTGCCGTCGCAGTGATGAATTTCTGCTTCTATGTGGCGCTGGTCCGGCTGCCGCTGGGCGTCGTGGTGGCGCTTGAATTCACAGGTCCGCTGACGCTGGCGCTGGTCGGGTCCCGCCGATGGCTGGACCTGTGCTGGGCCGGGCTTGTCGTGGCGGGACTGTTTCTGCTGCTGCGGCCAGAGGGCGCGACGGCGGGTTTCTCGTCGCTCAACCTGTTTGGTGTGGCGGCAGCCCTTCTGAGCGGATGCGGCTGGGTGGTCTACATCCTGACCGGCACGCGAATGGGCAAGATGTTTCCCGCCCCTGTCGCGACCACTCTGGGCATGAGCACGGCGGCCATCCTGCTGCTGCCCTGCCTGATCCCGACGATCCCGGCGGTGCTGACCCATCCCTGGCAGGGCGGGGCGGCGCTGAGCGTCGCGGTTCTGTCCTCGGCCGTGCCGTATATTCTGGATATGATGGCGATGCGGAGCCTGAGCCCGCGCGATCTGGGAATCCTGCTGAGCATGGAGCCAATGCTGGGTGCGCTTTCAGGTTTCATTTTCCTGCATGAGGCGCTCTCGGTCATGCGCTGGATGGGCGTGCTGTGTATTGCAGCCGCTTCGGCCGGGAATGTCCTGACAGGGCGTCAAAAACCCCTGCACTGATCTCAGGCGACCCGTAATCGGCTGGAAACTGACAAAAATATAGGGATGGGCCGTATTCTGCTCCCTTGACCGGCCCGCGGACCGCGCGCCAGATGCGGGCGTCATGTCCCGCCATTCTTCCTCTTTGAACCGACAATCCGGTCTGTCTGCCTTTGCAGTCATCGCCGTGGTTCTTCTGGGATTTCTGGGACAGCTGGTCCTTCAGGGATGCGCCTATCCCGACGAGAGCCCACGCGGCACGATCGAGCGCCTGACGGGGATCGACATTGCGCCGTCGCCCATGGTGATGGCGACGTCCATGCCCGGAATGACGGCCGGGGCCGGACATCATCATCACCACCATTCCCATGACGGCACCTGCCCGCTCTGTCCGCTGTTGCAGCTTCTGGCGGTTATTCTCACCAGCCTGCCGCTCGTGCCGACTCGTGAAACCCTGGGGCGTCAGATCCGCCAGCAGCCCGGCGCACCACGCGCGCCGCCTGCGGTCTGGCGTCTGCTTCCACCGTCCCGGGGGCCACCCCGACTCGCCTGAACTCATCGTGGTCATGGCGGAGGACGAAGATTCCTGCGGCCTGCCTTTCCCAAGGCGGGCTTTCAGGGCGTGATCCGCCGTGACTGGATTTCAGACCAGTCGAGGATGTGGATCATGCTCCCCCTTTCCAGTTTCCGCGCAGGCGGAAGCATAAATCATGCGTGCAGGCTTCTTGCGATCGCAGGATTATCCCTGAGCTCCTTTTCAACAGCTTCAGCCCAGAGCGCCGTCTCTCCAGACGACTCCATTGAAGCCAATGGTGCCGAACACCTGACAGTCAACGGCGTCCGCCACCCCGAGACGACCAGCGCGGATACGGCGCATCTTCTGGATCACGCGCTGGGCTACAGCACCTATTCCGCAGGCGGCGTTTCCGCCCTGCCCGTCCTGAACGGCATGGCCGATGACCGGGTGGCGACACTCGTGGACGGAATGCGGATCGATGCTGCCTGCCCGAACCACATGAATCCGGCCATGTCCTATGTCGATCCGGACAGCGTCTCCCGCGCCGTGGCGATTGCGGGCATCACGCCCGTCAGTCTGGGCGGGGACAGCATTGGCGGAACCGTGGAAATCGAGCGGAAGGACCCACTGTTTGCCAAAACCGGCGATATTCTTGTGACGGGGCATGTTCGTGGCGATTACCGCAGCAATGGCGGCGGCTCGGGGGCTTCGGGATCCCTGACGGTCGCCAACAATATGTTCAGCCTGCGCTATACGGCCTCCTACTCCCACGCCAGCGATTATCAGGCAGGCGGGAGTGGTCAGCGTGTGCGGTCCACGGATTATCTGAGCTTCAACCATGCAGTGACGCTGGGCGTGAAGAAAGCCAATCACCTTCTGTCCCTGACCTTCGGACAGCAGGACATCCCGTATGAGGGCTTTCCCAACCAATACATGGACATGACGAACAACCGCTCCACGTTCGTGAACGGCAAGTACAAGGGCGACTTCAACTGGGGCACGCTGGACGTGCGCGGATCCTGGCAGCATGTCACCCATGTCATGGACATGCTGTCGGACAAGGGGGGTCACAGCGCGACCACGGGCATGCCGATGAATACGGATGCACGGACGGCGGCCTATGCCATCAAGGCCACCATTCCGCTCGGGCTGAAGCATATACTGAAGCTCGGCAGTTCCTTCGACCATAACGGGCTGAATGACTGGTGGCCGCCATTGCAGGGCAGCATGATGATGGGGCCTGACACCTACCACAACATCAATAACGGCCACCGGGACCGGCTGGGCCATTTCGTGGAATGGGATGCACAATGGCTGCCGCGCTTTTCCACGCAGCTTGGCTTCCGCAATGACGTGGTGATGATGAATACGGGCAAGGTCGCGCCCTATTCCTGGACCGGCATGATGTCGATGGCGGATGCCGCAGCGGCGGAGACGTTCAACAAGGCGTCGCGCGGCCGGACGGACGTCAATTTCGACGTCACGGCAACCGGTCGCTGGAAGCCGCTCGACAGCCTGTCCATTGAGGGGGGCTATGCCCGCAAGACGCGTTCGCCCAATCTGTATGAGCGCTATGCCTGGGGCATGGGCAGCATGGCGACGCGCATGATCGGCTGGTTTGGCGATGGCAACGGCTATGTGGGGAACCTGACCCTTTCACCCGAAGTCGCCAATACGGCCAGCGTGACCGTGGACTGGCATGATCCAAACCCGACGCAGCGCTGGGACCTGAAAATCCAGCCGTTTTATACCTACACGCACAACTACATTAACGTCCGGCGGCTGGGCAGCTTCTCGAACGGACTGTCGATGCTGGGTTTTGTCAATCACAATGCCCAGAGCTACGGCATCAACGCCTCAGGCTCGGTCCGGCTGTGGGACAAACGCGCTTACGGACGGGCCGAGCTTGTCGGGAACATCAACTGGGTTCGCGGGGTGGATCTGGTGACGCATTCAGGGCTGTATCACCAGATGCCTGCGAATGGCGTGATTGGGCTGCACGAGACCTATGAGAACTGGACGGGCCGCGTCGAGGTGACGCTCGTGAAATCCAAGGACACCGTGGACTGGCTCCGAAACGAGCCCCGCACGCCGGGCTATGCGCTGCTGGGGCTTGGGGGGAGCTATCGCTGGCGGTATTTCACGCTCAATGCCGAACTGGCGAACGTGCTGAACCAGCGCTACTACCTGCCGCTCGGCGGGCTCTCGCTGGGGGATTACGACGCTACCGGCATTCTGGGGCCGCTGCCGGGAATGGGGCGGTCTTTCAACATGAACCTGACCGCCGCATTCTAAGGAGAGTCGGGAGCGTCAGACGCTCTCGGCAACCCAGTTCCGCTTCTTCGTCGCCAGACCAATGCCCGGGTTGAAGCAGTTGCAGGGATCGAGGCTGCGGTAATGGGCGACCATCTCGTCCGGCGCCTTGTAGAGATGCCCGACATTGTGTTCGGCCGGATAACGGGCGCCACGGGCATCCAGTCCGGGAAGCATGTCGTGCTCCACCTGCATGGCGTTGTAGCCCTTTTTGATCACGTAATCCTGATGCATCACGTGGCAGAAGAAATGCCCGTAATAGAGTTTGAGGATGATTTTATCCTCGATCTCCTTGGGCAGCACCTCGAACCATTCACGGTCATTGCGGCGCAGGGCAACGTCGAGCGCCACGATGTCTTCAGCGGTTTTCGTATGGACCGCCCGGTAACGCACGGCGGCCCCGGCTGCGGCGAAGCGGTGCAGGAAGGCGCGCGTGCCCTCATCCGGCGTACATTCGAAGAAGGCGCCTCCCGTTCCGGAAGCCCACTGCTCCAGATAATCCCGCACAGGTCCGCTCATATGGGCGGAGACCTTGAGCATGAGGTGATGCTCAAAACGGTCGCGATAATCGCACATACGCTGGGGAAGCTGTTTCGGGAGGAAGCGACTGAGGAACTGCATCGCCAGATCGCTGAAATGATCGGACAGGAACGGCAGGCGCTGCGCGAAAACGTCGAACCGCGACTTCATGGAGAAGAACATCGGCAAGTATTTCGTGCCGAAATAGCGGATGACCGCAAACGTGTCCTTGCCGTATTTCTCGGCGATATCAAACGCATCACGGTGCAGGTATTCACCGGCGATCGGCAGTTCGTCGAAATGCGTCAGGGCGTGACGACGCAGGTCTTCGAGGTCGGATGTGTTGTTCGTCCCGATATAGAACACGGCCGGGTTCTTGTTGGCTTCGAATGTGTCGAGACGGACAGCAAACACGACCAGCTTGCCCGCACAGCCCGCGGCTTCGTACCAGCGGTTGGGGTCGGCATTGAAGCGGGCGGGCGTATCGGCATCCACGTCACGGACATGAGTGGCATAGTTCTCGTCGTGACCGCGTCCGGCCTGCCAGTCGATGGCGGCATCGGGAAGCTGGCCCGCCTGTACGGCTGCGAGGATTTCCTCGGGATTGCCATCCAGACGGATGCCGAGATGGTTAACGAGGTGGAGCTTGCCGTCTGGTCCCATCTGGCCGAACAGGGCCATTTCCGTGAAGGCCGGTCCACGCTGGACCAGCGCGCCGCCGGAATTGTTGCTGACACCGCCCATAACAGACGCCCCGATACAGGACGAGCCGATCACGGAATGGGGTTCACGGCCGATAGCGGCGAGTTTTTCTTCCAGATCGTGCAGGGTGGAGCCCGGGAGGCAGACGACCTGCTTTCCACCACCAATCAGGTGAATGCCGTCGAGCCGGTTCGTGCTGATGATGACCACGTCACGGTCATAGTCGTTGCCGTCAGGAGTGGAGCCGCCGGTCAGGCCGGTATTGGCGGCCTGCATGATGATGATCTTGCCCGCCTCGGCACAGAGTTTGGACGCGCGCCACAGTTCAACAAGGCTGCCCGGCTGAAGCACCGCGACCACATCTCCCATGCCGAAGCGGAAGCCCTTGCGGAAGCGATAGGTCGCCGCCGGCTTCGTCAGGACATGCCGCGCACCAAGAATGGCCCGGAGAGTGTGGATAAGCGAGGTGTTGCTGACCTCGGAACTGCCTTTTAGTGACGCTGACATTCTGTTGTCTTTCCTGCCGGCAAAGTGATCGCCGCTGGTCCTAACATGGTGTTGCAAGAAACCGCTCTTCAACCCTGCGTGTTATTTAACGCGTCCAAAAAGACGTTCAAGTTCCCGTCTGGTCAGTTTGAGCCAGGTGGGGCGTCCATGGGAGCAAGTATTTGCACGCGGTGTCAGTTCCATCTCACGCAACAGGGCATCCATTTCTTCAGGCTTGAGACGACGACCTGCGCGAATGCTGCCATGACATGCCATGCGCGCAAGGATGGCATCCAGATGATGCGAGAAACTTCCCGTATTGGCGGCATCCAGATCCGGATCACTGGCCAGTTCATCGGCCACGTCTTTCAGAAGGCCCTGAATATCCTGCGCGCCCAGAAGGGCTGGCACCGAGCGCAGCAGAACACTGCCGGGTCCAAAGGATTCGAGGTCGATCCCAAGCTTTGACAGGTCTGCGGCGCGCGCCATGAGGGCGTCCGCCTCACGGCGGGGCAGATCCACCACTTCCGGCAGAAGCAGGGCCTGCGACCGCAGCGTACCGCCGCTGGCATATTGTTCGCGCAGGCGTTCGTGGGTCAGGCGTTCATGCGCGGCATGCTGATCCACGAGGACGAGGTCACCATCGGGAGCAAGGGCGAGGATATAGGTATCGAAAACCTGCGCGATGGCGGCCCCGAGCGGAAATGCGGGATCAAGGGCATCGGGCTGCTGCGGGGCGCGGGCGGCAGGCGCAAAGGCCGGGTCCGTTTCTGCAAAGCCGCTGCGCAGGCCAGCATCCGTAGACAGGCTCGGCACGGAAACCGGCTCATATCCCGCCGAAAGACGGCCCTGTGTGGCGCTTAGCAGGGGAGCGCTGTCCTGACGCTCGGCAGGGCGCGGGGGATAGACGATCGAGGAACGCGCCCCAAAACTGGCGTGAATTCCGCCGCCGCCATTCGATCCATGGCCCAAAGCCCGGCCCAGACCGCCAATCACGAGAGAGCGGATTTCGGCTTCGTCGGCGAAACGCAGTTCCGTCTTAGCGGGATGGACGTTCACGTCCAGCCGTTCCAGCGGCACTGTCAGATGGAGCGCCATGACCGGAAAACGCCCGCGTTCGATCACGGGACGATACGCCACGCGGATGGCGGTACGGAGCATGGGGTCTGTTACCGGGCGGTTGTTGACCAGAATGAATTGTCCCGATCCGGTCGCACGGGTGCGGGCCGGGCCGCAGGCGAAGCCTGACATCCGGACCGCACCGCGCTGTTCGTCAAGCGGGATCAGCGTGTCGGGGGTTGTGTCCAGAACGGAGGCTGCACGTGCGATGGGGCTTTGTTCTGGCAGATCGAACAGCACCTTGTCGTCCAGCAGGACGCGCATGGCGCAATGAGGCGCAGACAGGGCCAGACGGCGCATGACGGATTCGGCATGGCCGCTCTCGACGCGGGCGCTCTTGAGGAACTTGCGCCGCGCCGGGGTGGCAAAGAACAGGTCCGTCACGACGATGCGGGTGCCGACCGGGCCTGACGCAGGCTGCGGCGGCGTGATGACGCCCCCATCGACGCGGATGCACCAGGCGGTGTCGGCCTCCGGCGTGCGGGACGTGATGGAGAGCCGCGCGCTGGCGCCGATGGAGGGGAGCGCCTCGCCCCGGAAACCCAGCGTGCGGATCTGGACGAGACGTTCGTCCTGCAATTTTGAGGTGCAGTGCCGCTCGACGGCCAGTTCCAGCTCGACCGGGCTCATGCCGCAGCCATTATCCGTGACGTCGATGCGGTCCGTCCCGCCTGCGCGCAGGGCGACCACGATTCGGGTCGCGCCTGCATCAATGGCGTTTTCCACCAGCTCCTTCAGCGCAGCAGCGGGGCGCTCGATGACTTCACCAGCCGCGATCAGGTCGATGACATGACCGGAAAGGCGACGGATTGTGGGACGGGAAAAGGACGGGGCCTCGGTCACGATGCCTCCTCATCGTCCGGACAAGGGCCGGACGGCAGACAGGGCCGTCCCTTCCGCCCATTCAGGGGGCAGAAGGGACGGAAGGTACTTCAGAGAACGCCGAGGAAGGCCTTCTTCTTTCTGACGGTCGGCGTCGCACCTGTTGCGGCATTGCGGCCCAGAGCCGAGTTCTCGCGGATGCGGCGGTTTTCGGCGTCGCCATCAACAACGGAGCCGGCATTGCCGCCTTTCCAGAACATCAGGTTATCCACGAAACCGGCATCGGCTGCACCGAGTTCGGCATTGTTCGGGGCATTGGCGGACTTGTCCACCTGGCCGACCAGTGCGGTCTGGCCACTGCTGCCCTTGCCGGAATCCGGGTGCAGGGCCGTGTCGGGCGATAGGGTTTCGAGCGCCTGCATCCGCGGGCTTTCGTCCGGACGGTGCGCATCAGCCGCGCCGGGGAGCTGCATCTGCTCGGAGGGCGGCATGGAGAGCGGGGCACGGGTCGTGACGGTGTACTCGTCGGGCATGGCCCGTTCGAGGCCGATCGCGCGTGAGACATCGGCGCCCGAGCAGCCCGAAAGCAGCAGGCCGACGGAAGCCATGGCACCCATCTGGACACTGAGACGGGCAACGGAAAGACGGTTACGGCGCATGGAGGGCCCCTGGGACGCGATCATGATGGAACACTCCTACAGTCCGCGCGGCGCCGGAGCAAGCCATTGGAACAAGTTCCGTGACCGCATCACTTGGCAGCCGCCTGACGTTCGGCGAGCAGGGAGTCAATCAGCCAGACGGCGACGCCGCAGACAATCCCTGAATCCGCGATATTGAAGACATACCATGACCAGCCGAACGCATGGGCATGAAGAAAATCCACCACTGCCCCATAACGCAGGCGATCGATGACATTGCCAATGGCGCCACCGGCGATTGCACCGCAAGCCGCCGCCACGAGCGTGCGCTTCGTGCGGGTCAAGGTCCAGACCAGAAGCCCCACCGCGATCAGGGAGACCGCGCAGAAAATCCACGGCCCCCGGCTGCCAAGGCCGCCGAACATGCCGAACGTCACGGCGTGGTTCCAGACCATCGTGAAGTTCAGGAACGGCAGGATCTCGACCGATCCGCGATCAGGCAGGTGATAGACATACAGGATCCAGTCCTTGCTGGCCTGATCCAGAACGAGGACCAGAACCAGCAAAGCGAGGCCCAGAACCATGCGTCCTGTCCGGCTCATGCCCTCATGCCACAGGGACATCAGGCGCTCACCACGTCGATGCAGCGGCGGCACAGGGCCGGATGTTCGGCATCTTCGCCAACTTCGGGCAGGACCTTCCAGCAGCGGGCGCATTTATGACCCGGCGCGCGCTCGACCTGCGGGCCGCCATGCGCCGTATCGCCCGGCAGCAGCTCGGTTTCGGCGTGGGACGTGATGAGCAGTTCGGCCCAGTCCAGCCCACCGAAAATCCCGGCTTCGTCCTGCGACAGCGGCAATGTGACGCTGGCTTCAAGCGAGGAGCCGATCGTCCCGTCACGGCGGGCTGTTTCCAACTCGGTCGTGACCAGACGGCGATAGGCGCGGATGTCTTCCCAGCGGTTACCGAGTTCCGGATCGTTCCACTCCGCTTCCGGTTCGAAGAACGGTGCGAGATGCACGCTGTCTTCCTCGCCGAAACGCGCCTGCCAGGCTTCTTCTGCCGTGAAGACCAGAACGGGCGCCAGCCAGGTGCAGAGCGCACGATGCAGAACGTCCAGCACCGTGCGGGCCGCGCGGCGGGTCGGGTCGGCCGGGGCGTCGCAGTAGATCGCATCCTTGCGGATATCGAAGTAGAACGCCGAGAGATCGGTGGTGCAGAAACCGTGCAGCGCCGGATAGACACCGACCCACTGATTCGTCTCGACCGCACGGGCGATCAGGCCCCGCAGTTCCGACAGGCGGTGCAGGATATACTGCTCCAGCGGCGGCAGATCGGCGTAAGGCACGGCTTCTTCGGCCGTAAAGCCGTCCAGCGCTCCCAGCAGCCAGCGCAGCGTGTTGCGCAGGCGACGGTAGAGTTCGCCCTGCTGCTTGAGGATTTCCTGCCCAATGCGAAGGTCTTCGTTCGTATCGGAGTTCAGGACCCACAGACGCAGGATATCGGCGCCGAGACTGTCGGTCACGTCTGACGGGGCCACGACATTGCCCAGCGACTTGGACATCTTGCGGCCCTGCTCGTCCATGACGAAGCCGTTGGTCACGAGCGCCTTGTAGGGCGCGACACCCATCGTGCCGACGCTCTCCAGCAGGGAGGACTGGAACCAGCCGCGATGCTGGTCGGAACCTTCAAGATAGAGATCGGCCGGGAAATTCAGGCCTTCCTGCCCCAGATCGAAGCGATGGGTGGAGCCACTTTCGAACCAGACGTCCACGATGTCGAAAACCTGCTCATAATCGGCGGGATCACGGCCTTCCCCCAGGAAGAGTGCCGGATCGGCTTCATACCAGACGTCCGCACCCTTCTCGCGGAAGGCCTCGACGATGCGCTGCATGACGGCCGGGTCACGCAGGACGTCGCCGGTGCGCTTCTCGACGAAGACCGCGATCGGCACGCCCCAGGCGCGCTGACGGGAGATGCACCAATCGGGGCGCTGCTCGATCATGGAGGTCAGGCGGCGGCGGGCGGCTTCCGGAACGAAAGTGACGTTGTCCAGCGCGCTCAGGGATTTTTCGCGCAGCTTCGTTTCGCCATCCATCGCGATGAACCACTGCGGCGTGGCGCGGAAGATGATCGGAGCTTTGGAACGCCAGGAATGCGGATAGGAATGACGGACCGTCCCGCGCGCCATGAGGCCGGTAGCGGGGGCATCGTCATGTTCGGCGGACTGACGGGCTTCGGTCAGCAGATCGCAGACCGGATCGGCGGCCTTGAAGACATGGATGCCAGCAAGATGCGGGACCCACGGCGCGTACCGGCCATCGTCTTCCACCAGTTCGGGGACTTCGACGCCGTACTGCCGACACAGCAAGAAATCGTCCTGACCGTGGGACGGCGCCATGTGAACGAGGCCCGTACCGGCATCGGTCGTGACGAACTCACCCGGCAGCATCGGCACGTCATACTCATAGCCACGGCCGCGCAGCGGATGGGCGCAGACCGCACCTTCGAGGCCATTACCCGGCAGGGTGTAGAGGATGTGATGGGCCGTAATGCCGGCATCCGTGCAGAACGCTTCCACACGGTCTTCAGCCACCAGCAGTTTCGCTCCCTGCGGAACGACACTGTTCTCGTTCGTCTCATCAACGCGCAGAACCACGTAGGTGATGTCCGGACCGTAAGCGAGCGCGCGGTTGGCCGGGATGGTCCAGGGTGTGGTCGTCCAGATGACGGCCGAGACGCCGCTCAGGGCGTGGGCGGGCGTCGGGTCCTTGATGACCGGGAAGGCCACGAAGATCGTGGTGGAGTCGATATCGTGGTATTCGATCTCGGCTTCGGCCAGGGCCGTCTTCTCGACCGGGCTCCACATGACGGGGCGCAGGCCGCGATAGAGGCTGCCATTGAGCAGGAACTTGCCGATCTCGTCGACGATCTTGGCTTCGGAACTGAAGTCCATCGTCACATAGCGGTTGGCCCATTCGGCCTGCACACCGATACGCTTGAAATCATCCGCCTGCTTCTGCACCCATTCGGCGGCGTACTGGCGGCACTCGGCGCGGAACTGGAGCAGGGGCACCTGATCCTTGTCCTTGCCGGCCTTGCGGTACTGTTCCTCGATCCGCCATTCGATCGGCAGGCCGTGACAGTCCCAGCCCGGAAGATAACGGACCTCATACCCCGACATGCGATGGGCGCGGTTGATGACGTCCTTCATCACCTTGTTCAGGGCGTGTCCGATATGAATGTGGCCGTTGGCGTAGGGTGGTCCATCATGCAGCGTGAAGACGGGACGTCCCTTCCCGGCCTCGCGGATCTTTTCGTCCAGACCCGTTGCGGCCCAGCGGGCGAGCGTGTCCGGCTCCCGCTTGGGCAGGCCGCCGCGCATCGGAAAACCGGTGCGGGGGAGGAACACGGTATCGCGGTAGCGGTCCTGCTGTTCCTTGAAGGCGGCGACGGAAGGATCGGGGGTCTTGTCGGACATGATGGACGGGCCAGTTTCGGTCATTCACACTAAGGGGGGACCATATGGAGATCGGGAGCCAATCCGGTCAAGTCCGGGGTTAAGGGAAGCAGCAATGCGGGCCTGTCTCAGGCCAGCTTCCGGACGCGGGTTGCGGGGACGGCAGGAGTGGCGGATGATACCGGATATGGTGCTTTTTGCAGAAGGCAGATCCGTGCAGTCACATCGTCTTTTCCAGTCCGTTGCCGGACTTGTCCTCGGTCTGTGTGCGGGATTTGGATCTTCCGCCCATGCGCAGGCGCCCCGCTGTCCGGTGCCGGCGAGCGTGCCGGACAAGAGCCGGATGGCGCAGATATTCCAGACATCCCCGGACCGCGGTTTCCTGTGGAAGGTGACGAAGGACGGCCATTCGTCGTGGCTGTATGGGACGCTGCATGTCGCAAAGCAGGACTGGCTGATGCCGGGACCGCTGACGCGCGCTGCGATCCTGCACAGCAGCGAAGTCGCGTTGGAGCTTGATCTGAACGCGCCGGACACCGCGACTACACTGCGCCAGCCGGAAGACCCGACGCGATGGGCGCATCTCGTGCAGTCCGGGCGCAAGGCGAAAGTGGATGCGCTCATGGATCAGCAATGCGTGCCGAGTGCTGCGTTCGCGCATGTGGCGGTTGGCGTGGAAGCAGCGGGGGTCGAGGCTCTGGCGTCACGTCAGGACGGATATTATCCGGACTATGCGGTGGATGCCGTTCTGCAGGGCATGGCGGGAAGTCTGAAGAAGCCTCTGATCGGGCTGGAGACGGTGCAGATGCAGCGCGACCTGCTGATCGGGCAGGACGCGGCGGATGAGGACGCGTTCATTGATGATATCGTCAAGGGCGTCTCGACCGGCAAGACACAGGCCGAGAACCGCAAGCTGACACAGATGTGGGCCTCAAGCGACGTGAAGCGTCTCGATCATTATCAGGACTGGTGCGACTGCCTGAACACGGCACAGGAACGCCGTTTCATGTCCCGGCTTCTGGATGACCGAAATGTCGGCATGGCGGAAAAAATCGCAAAGATCCATGAGAGCGGGACCTCCCTGTTCGCGGCGGTTGGTTCCCTGCACATGGCAGGGCCGAAGGGGCTGCCAGCGCTGCTCCGCAAGGACGGGTTTGAGGTCCAGCAGATCGTGCCAGCACCCTGATGAAACGGATCGTCCGGAAGTTGCTGGGCCGCAGAGCGCCCACGCGTCGCCCCGAAGCCCCTGCCCTGCCGCCGCAGATCGAGGAGATCCGGCAGGGTGCGCTCAAGGGGCAGCATCTTCAGATCGTGCAGTGGGGACAGGTGCTGCTGGACAGCGTGTATGTCCCGCGTGATCCGGTGGCCGCGCTGGACTGGTTCACGATGGCGGCCAATGCCGGGTTCGGGCCGGGTCACAACATGCGCGGGCGGTGTTTCCAGTTCGGCTGGGGATGCGAGAAAGATCTTCAACAGGCCGCGCGCTGTTACGAGGCCGCAGCGGCGGCCGGAGATGAATGGGGCCGGTACAATCTGGGCATCCTGACCATGCGCGGGATCGGCATGGAGCCGGATCTGGCGCGGGCGCTGGATCTGTTCAGGGCAGCGGCGAATAACGGCCATGCGAAATCCATGAATCTGTATGCGCGCTTTCTGGAAGAAGGATGGATTTTGCCACAGGACCGGGTGGCGGCGCTGGACTGGTACCGCAAATCCGCGGAAGGCGGCGATTACCGGGGGCAGCACAATCATGCCACGGCACTTGTAGATTCCGGGAAGGTCGAAGAGGCACTGGGCTGGTGGCGTCAGGCCGTTGTGGATGCGACGTCCGACATCCTGCTGGCGATGGACCAGAAACTGACGGCGCTGGGACCGAAAGGCGATGCGGAGCTGCTGAAGCGGGTGCGCGAACGCCTGAAGGAGATGGGGATTTCTCCTTCAGGCGAGGCTGTTTCGGCTCAGTAATTCGCCGAAAGGTTGAAGAGGAAGGAGCGTCCGACAGCCGGGGTTGCGCGGTCGCTGAACAGGTTGCTGTAGTTCAGGCGGTTGTCGAGGTTGTAGCCGTTCATGGCTACGCGCCAGCGCTTGCCGAAATTATGGGAAATGACGGCGTCCCACTCCACGGTCGCGGGCACGGCGGCTGTATTTGTGGCGTTCAGGTAAACCCCATCACGCCAGGTCAGACCACCGCCGAACGTGACGTTCCAGGGGCGGTTCGGGGCGATCGTATAGGTGGACCAGATGGTGGCGGAGTTCTTCGGCGCGTACTGGATGCGCTTGCCGACATCAGCCGCCGTCAGGGACGAGACGGTCGTGGCGTCATAATAGGCGTAGGTGCCGATCATGGTCCAGTTCTTCAGGATTTCACCCGAGACGCTGAGTTCGACACCCTGGTTGCGCTGACGGTCGCTGGACGAGGACACATCCCCCGTCGAAGGGTCCGTCATGAGCGCGTTGCCCTTCTCAAGACGGAAGATGGAGGCCGCGAAGCCCATGCGACCATGAAAGGCGTTATACTTCGCACCCAGTTCGTAAAGGCTGCTGCGCTCGGGGCTGAAACCCTGTGTCGAGGATTTCAGGGGTTCGGAGCTGTTCGTCACATACAGGCCCAGCGGCGTGGTGGACTGCGCCCAGTTGAAATAGACCATGATGTTGCTGGTGGGCGTGTACATCAGGCTGACGGTCGGATTGAACGTGTCCTGCGTCTGCCCGTAAGACACGCCAGCGCCGGCCGTTCCGCCATTGGCGGAATAGTGGCTGTCCCAGTGATCCCAGCGGAAGCCGCCACGGATCGAGAACCAGGGTGCGAGCCACATCTGTTCGGAGAAGAACGCGCCAACATCCGTGGCATCACCCGTCTTGTACATGGCATGACCGACCCCGGAGATGTTCACGAGATTGCCGCTATACTGACCCAGCGATCCGAGCAGAAGACCCGGCTGGCTGGCTGAGGGGTGAAGCAGGCTTGTCGTGTCAGTCTGCGTGCCGTTCTGGCCGTTGAAATTGTAGGCGTAGTTCGTGCGGCGGTCATAGACATGCGAGATATCGACACCGGCGATCATCTGGTGACGGATGCTGCCGGTCGAGAATTTCGCGATACCCGAGAACACGTCCTGCACGGACCAGTCGTTCTGCTGATAGGGCTCCGGACCGCCCAGATGACCACGGCGGTTGATGGTCGCCGCTTCGGGATCGTTGAAATAATTGGCAGCGCAGGTCGTATCGCAGCCCGGCTGTGAGGCCGAGAAATACCGGCTGTACATGCCGCCGCGCGCATCGTTGTAGAATGTGATGTTCTTGTTCAGGTCGAATTTCAGGCGCGCCGTCAGCATGTCCACATTTGACGCGTCCTGATCGTAGCTCGTTCCGTACCAGTTGTTGCGGTTGAGACCATATTCCGTCAGGGGCTTCGCAATGGCTGTGCCCGGTTTGGTGACGACCGGGACGCCATAATCCGGCACGCGGTTATCCGTCTGGTGGAAATATTCCAGCGTAAACGTCGTGCGCTTGCCAAGACCGAAGGCAATGGACGGCGCAATACCCCAGCGATGGGAGAAAACATTATCCCGGCCAGCGGTGTTGTTCTCGTTGCCCATACCGGTGATGCGGATGGCCGTGGAGTCCCCGATCTGCTTGTTGAAATCGAGCGTGCCACGATAGTAATCCGCAGAGCCGCCCGAGAAGCTGCCGCCATAGCTGTCCCCGAGATGGGCGACCTTGGTGGTGATGTTGATGGCGCCACCCGTCGTCCCGTTACCGAAGACTTCCGAGGACGGCCCCTTGATGACCGAAACATGGTCGTAATCGAAGCTGTCGCGGGTATAGACGCCGAAATCGCGCAGGCCGTTTTCGTAAATGTCGTTCTGGGCCTGAAAGCCGCGGATCAGAAACTGGTCGCCCGCCATGCCGCCTTCGCCTTCACCGACCGATGCGGTGATACCCGGCACGTTGCGCAGGGCCTCGTCGAGCGATTTGACGTTCTGCTGCTCCATCAGGAGCTTGGGCACGACGTTGATCGTCTGCGGGGTGTGCATGACGTCTTCCGGCATCCGCCCAATGCCGATGGGGGTCTGCAACGTATTCATCGGAGAGCCGACGACCTGCAGATGTTCGGTTTCCTCAGGCGCTGCGGTCACGCTGTTATCGGACGGGTGAGCAGCGGTGTTTGCCGGAACGGTCTTGGGCGGAAGGGCCTTGGGCGTCTGGGGGCTGGCTGCGTCGTTTTTGGGAACCGGATGAGGACGGGCCTTGTGATGATGCCGGGTATCGTCCTGTGCATGGGCGGCAGAGCAGACGAGCGTCAGTCCGGCAGCGAGGGACAGCGGACCCAAAGGGGGACGAGAAGTTCTGGACGACATCGGATCATGATCCTGAAAACGAAAACTGATGGTCCCCTTAAAGGGTTAATGAGAATAATTCTCAATACTGATTCAGCAACATTGCGAAAGATTCTCATTCTCCATATCAAAATGTGGCCTAAATGACACAGAACGATACGCAAAGAAAAACCCCTTTCCCGGGCTGGAAAAGGGGTTCTCAAAACTTCGAAAAGACCGGATCCGGTGCTGTGTCAGGCACCCAGAATGGAACGGGCCTGCGCGGCATCGCAGGCGATCTGTGCCTTGAGTTCGTCCAGACCGGAGAACCGCTTTTCCTCACGCAGCAGGGCGATCAGGGCGACGCTGAGGATCTGGCCGTACAGATCTTCGTTGAAATCGAAGAGATGGACTTCAAGCCGGCTTTCCTGACCATCATTGATGGTCGGGCGGCGGCCGATATTGGCGACGCCGGGAACGACGCGTCCGTCCGGCAGGGTAACGCGGGCGGCATAAACGCCCCGGGCGGGCTCGACATGCTGCGTCAGCGGGATATTGGCGGTCGGGAAGCCGAGCAGACGCCCGCGCTGGTCCCCGTGCATGACGGGACCGCTGATGCTCCAGGGACGGCCGAGTTCCTGCGCCGCGCGTTGGGGATAGCCTTCCTGCAACAGGCGCCGGACGCGACTTGAGGAGATCGGACCACCATCATCGGAAAGCTGGGGCACGATGGTCAGGCCGATCCCGTGAGGCGCGAGCAGGGCTTCGAGGCGCTCAATATTACCGGTACGCCGGTGACCGAACGCGAAATCCGCTCCACAGGCCACATGCGCCACGCCGAGGCCGTTCACCAGAACATCGTTCACGAACCGGTCGGCGCTCAGACGCGAGAATTCCGCATCGAACGGGATCTGGAACACGTAATCCACACCCTGCTCCGCGAGGGCGGCGGCACGGATGTCCGGCAGCATCAGTCGGAACGGCGGATCCTGCGGGCGGAACAGCGTGCGGGGATGGGGATCGAACGTGACAACCGAAAGCGGAAGATCGGGGCGCGCCATCCGCAGCGCCTCAAGCAGATGGACATGCCCGCGATGCACGCCATCGAAATTGCCGAGCGCTGCAACCGTATTGCGGGCAGAGGCGGGAATATTGCGCCAGTCCGTATGCAGGCTCATGCGACGGGCAGGCCAAACTGGACAGAGACGGCATTCAGGTCCGGAGCCTGCGCCACGCCCGGATGGGGGACGGTGCCGTCGCGCTCGCGGACGAGCTGACAGACGGTCATGCCTGCGCGCTGGGCCGCGTCCAGTTCTGCGCCGATATCGGACAGGAACAGAATTTCGTCCGCGGGCAGGCCGACGGCGGCCGTGATCTTTTCATAGGAGGCAGCGTCTTTTTTACCGCCCGTCGAAAGATCGAAAAAATCCTCGAACAGAGGCGTCAGATCGCCCTGTGCCGTATGGCCATACAGCAGTTTCTGCGACGGGATGGAGCCGGACGAGTAGACCGCCAGACGCAGACCGCCTTCAGACCACGCTTTCAGGGCGGGCGGGACATCCGGATACAGATCGGCCTGAAGTGTTCCGTCCTCGAAGCCCTGACGCCAGGTCAGGCCCTGAAGCGTCTTGAGGGGTGCGGCCTTCACATCTGCTTTCATCCAGTCCTCGCAGACCTTCAGCGGGTCCTGTCCCGGATGGTCCATGACGATATCCGCGCGGGCGGCCACGACTGTCGGGTTCGTGTGGTCCTGCATCAGGGCCGGAAGGGCTTTCGCGGCATAGGGGAACATGACGTCCCGCACGAAAGAGATCGGCAGGGTTGTGCCCTCGATATCAAGCAGGACGAGACGGATCATGGGGGACTTTCAGGGAACTTCAGCGGGGAAGCGGGCGGCAATGTCATCGCCGGTATACTGCGCGATCCAGCCGGTCGTGTCGGTGAAGACGCGCAGGGCCACCACGTCCGGGTTCGGCCCGGCGTCGAACCAGTGCGGGATACCAGCGGGCACGGAAATCAGGTCACCTTCCGTGCACAGGACAGAGTAGACCCGGCCGCGGATATGCAGCACGAACGCCCCCTGCCCGTGCACGAAGAAGCGGACTTCGTCTTCGCTGTGGGTATGTTCGGACAGGAATTTTTTCCGCAGTTCCGGAAGGTTCGGCGTGGACGCGTTGATGCGGACCACATCTGCACTGCCGGCACCCGTCTCGCCCATCAGCGTGTCGAGATAGGGGCGATAGGCCTCCAGAACCTCTTCCGCCGGCGCATTGGGGGCCGGTGTGACGGGAGCGGACCAGCGGTCGAAGCGGATGTTGTGAGGACGCAGGGTCTCCGCGATCTCGCCGGGCGTGGTGACGTCCAGCAGGATCGTCTCGGGGGCATCATCGCGATAGACGGTCAGGCGGCTCATGGTCAGGCCTTCTTCTGCAGACGGGCGAGTTCGCAGGCCAGCAGGAACTCAAGCCCTTCAAGACGGGCCAGGGCGGTGAACATGTCCTTGCCCCAGACATAAACGCCATGACCGCGGATCAGATAACCGAGACGCATACCCGGAAGCTTCGGAGCGACGACCGTGGCCAGACGGGCGATATCCTGATCATTGTGGAACAGGGGCAGCTCAAGGCTGGTGTCGTGGGTCGTCTGGCCCTCGAACACCTTGAGGACCTCGTAGCCCGCCAACGTGATCGCATCGGACGGCTCATCCATGGACAGGATGGTCGCGGCGACGGAATGGCCATGCAGGACGGCCCCGATCGCGGGATCATGAGCGTAAAGCTGCGTATGAAGCAGTGTTTCGGCGCTGGCGCGGTTGGCGGGATCGACCGGCACGCCGTCCGGGGTGATCTCGATGACGTCGCTGTCCGTCAGGAAGCCCTTGTGACCACCCGAACGCGTGATGGCGATCCGGCCATCCGGCAGACGGCATGACAGATTGCCCGCCGTGGCCGGAACCCAGCCCCGCTGGTCCATCCGCTGGCCGGCCTGCACGATCTGACGGCAGGCATTGCCCCAGCTTTCATCAACTTTGAGGTTCTGCATCAGACCTGATTGCGGTGCGTTTCGCTGCTGGTCGTCTGGCTGTATCCGGGATTCTGGTTCGGCGGCGAGATATGACCCGGGGCCTGCGTGGCGTCCGTCGTGGTCATGGACTCATCATCGGCCATGTTCTTCTTGAAGGATTTGATCCCCTTCGCGAAGTCTCCCATCAGGCCGCTGATCTTGCCGCCGCCGCCAAACACGACGAGCAGGACGACCGCCAGGATCAGCCAGTGAACGGGGCTCATGCTACCCATAGTGTGCTACTCCGAAAAGCCAGGGCTTTCACCCAAGGCCTCATCATGTGGCAAGGCTTGGACGATTGTGCAAGCGTTCCTCTCAGGAAGCGTCGTCAATGTCCTGCGAGGAAATGAACCCGTAGGTCGGATAGGCGCGCTTTCCCAGACCATGCACCGGCGCCCACCAGACCCGTACCAGCGTCCAGTCATTGCGGGCGGAGACGTCCGTCACGGGAACGGCATGGTCGATACGGCCGGGCTCCCAGTTGGCGTGATCGACGAGGATCGTCCGGTCCGAAACCTGTCGCCTCACGATGGAGACATGGCCACTGGGCACGCGGGACGTGGCGCGGAAAACCAGCACCTCTCCGGGGCGGGGCTTATGGGTATGTCCGTAACGTCCTGTGGACTGCCCCCACCATGAAGCCGCACTTCCGCTCAGTTTCAGGCCAGTGCGCTCACGGGCGTAAGGCGCGCATTGCAGCGGCCCGTTGAAGCTGGCGCGGCTGTATTCGTAGCGATTCCCACAGGCCGAGAGGAGCGCAAGAAGGCCGAGAGGCAGGCAGCGGAGAAAGCGGGACATCACCATCTTTTAAAGACTTCGGAAGGCGATGATGCGGTCTTCCGCCTCATCAGGGTCCATGTCGAGAACGCGCTGTGCGACGTCACGGGAGAAGCCGTTCCGGGCGAAGACGCCCAGTGTCTTGAGCGGATCTTCTTCCTCGCGGTCGGGTCGCTGGAACGGGCCAAGGCGACGCTTGCGGGCCAGAACGAGGGCTGCTGCGAGTTCCGCCTCCTGTGCGCTACTGTCCGAGCGCTCGCCGAGCGAGTCGTTGAGGGCTTCGCGGGTCGTGTCCTGATCGACGCCCTTGTTGGCGAGGTGGGCTTCCACGGCACGGCGGGAACGCCCGGTCCGGGTCAGGCTGAGCGCCCGGTTGCGGGCGTAGCCAGCATCGTCCACGGCGCCAAGATCGGTCATGGAGGCGACGATCCCGTCAATGGCGGGACGCAGGGCCGCGATAGTGGATTCGATGTCCTCGTCCGGCAGACCGGCATGGGACGCACGCGCGCCCCAGCGGCGTAGGCGACGGCCCAGCACCTGACGCAGACCCTGTTCGGTCGTGGCGAAGCGGGCGAGATGCGCCAGTGCCGCGTCTCGCAGGGATGCAGCATCCGGAATGGGTGGTGGGGCGGGACTGTCCTCCATGATGGCGAAGAGTATGCTGCGGGAAGGGCATTTACGGCAAGGTCGTCTGGAGCCATCATTCCCAGCATGAGCGATTCACTTTCTGCCCGTCTTGAAGCGGCCGTCTCCGCCCTCCCTGTCCGTTTTCCCGGCCCCGGCGGGGCTGTGGCCGTTCTGAAGGACGGCGAGGTTCTGGTCCGGCATGGCTGGGGCTATGCGAATGTGGAGCGGCGCATTCCGTTCACGCCCTCCACGCTGTTTCGCATGTGCTCCATCACCAAGCAGTTCACCTGCGGGACGCTTCTGGACCTGTATGATGATCCGTCCGGGCTGGATGCGGACGTGGATGCGCGCCTGCCGCAGCTCGACGAACCTTCGCCGGGGATGCTGCATCTGGCGCACAACCAGTCGGGACTGCGGGACTACTGGGCCGTGGCAATGCTGCATGGCGCGCCGATCGAAGGTGACTTCGGAGACCGCGAAGCCCGGCGCGTCATTGACGGGACGCGGACGCTCCAGTTCCAGCCCGGCACGTCCTATTCCTATGTGAACCAGAACTTCCGGCTGATTTCGGATATTCTTCAGGACCGGACAGGGCGCAGCTTCGCCGAACTGCTTCAGACGTCGATCTTCAATCCGGTCGGTATGGAACGCGCCATTCTGGCAGCCGACACGCGCGCCATGCCGGATGCGACGGTCGGATATGAGGGGACCGTGGAGAGCGGGTTCCGCCCGGCGGTCAACAATGTCATCTGGACGGGCGATGCCGGACTTGGGGCATCGCTGGATGACATGATCGCCTGGGAGCGCTTCATCGACTCCACACGCGAGGCTCCGGACGGTCTCTATCGGCGTTTGACAGTCCCGGTGACGTTCAGCGACGGTCAGGCCGCGCCGTATGGATTCGGCCTGCAACGCAGCACGATGTTTGGCCGGGATGTGACGATGCATGGGGGCGCACTGCGCGGCTGGCGGTCCCATCGGCTGCATGTGGCGTCCGAGCGTCTGTCGGTCGTGGTGATGTTCAATCACATGAACGCGGCTCAGGTGGCGGCCGCACAGATTCTGGCGGCTGCTCTGGGCGTGCCTTACGAACCGGACCGCAGCACGCAGCCTCCGACGGCGCTGTATGGCACCTATCTGGAGCGGGAGACCGGGTTGTCGGCCCGAATCGAGCCCGCCCCGGGTGGGGCAAAGCTGCGTTATCTGATGGTGCCGGAACTTCTGGAAGGACTCTCAGCCACGCGGGCTGAAGCCGGGTCGGTCGTCGTCAAAACGCAGGAGACGGCGGACGGCAAGGAAGCCGTGATGGAGCGGCCGGGAGAAAACCGCACCGGCATCCTGACGCGCTGTAACGAGACGCCCGGCGAGGACATTGCCGAACTGGCCGGTGTGTATCGCTGCGAAGAACTGGACGAAGCCGAAGTGACCATCGAACTGGCTGGTGGCGTGGTTTATGGCGGGTTCTCGGGGATTTTGGGCGATGGTCGGATGGAAATGCTTCAGCGTCTGGCAAAGGATGTCTGGGTTCTGCCCTGCCCGCGCGCTCTGGATCATACGGCGCCCGGAGACTGGACGCTGGCGTTCGAGCGGCAGGGTGGCAGCGTAACAGCAGTGCGCGTCGGGTGCTGGCTGGCACGGGATCTGGTGTATCAGCGGGTCTGATCTGCCGGGTTGACTGCGACATTCTGTTGCGTCGGGGTTTGACGGAACCCCGTTCTGCACTTCACTATGGGTCAGCGGAACTTGAAGCCCTGCTCCGGGCAACCAGAGCAGGGTTTTGCGATTCCGCATAAACCGTTTCGTTTTCAACCAGATATTCAGAGATCCATCATGATCCCCGCGCTGATGCCGAATTACAAACGTGCCGACCTTGCTTTCGAGCAGGGCGAAGGCGTCTGGCTGACGGCGACGAACGGGCGACGATATCTGGATTTCGGGGCCGGCATTGCCGTGACCTCGCTGGGGCATGGTCACCCGAAGCTGGTGAAGACCATTGCAGAACAGGCCGCAAAGGTCATGCATGTCTCGAACCTGTACCGGATCCCCCAGGCTGAAAAGCTGGCGGAACTGCTGGTGCAGAACACGTTCGCGGACTCGGTGCTGTTCTGCAACTCGGGTGCGGAAGCCAATGAAGGCATGGTCAAGATGATCCGCCGCGCCCAGTTCGAGAACGGCCATCCGGAGCGGACCAATATCCTGTGCTTCAATGGTGCGTTCCATGGCCGGACGCTCGCCATGATCTCGGCGACGGGCAATCCCGCCTACCTCAAGGGCTTTGGCCCTGTGGTGGAAGGGTTCGATCATGCGCCGTTCAACAACACCAACACGATGCGCGAAGCCATAACACCGCATACGGCGGGAATCATTGTCGAGCCCGTGCAGGGTGAAAGCGGCATCAAGCCCGCTACCCGCGAATTCATGGAAGGCCTGCGCGCCGTCTGTGACGAATACGGGCTGTATCTGGGCTTTGACGAGGTTCAGACCGGTGTGGGCCGGACGGGCAAGCTGTTCGCGCATGAATGGTATGGCATCCGCCCGGACGTGATTTCCGTGGCCAAGGGGATCGGCGGGGGCTTCCCGCTCGGCGCCGTTCTCGCGACGGAAGAGCTGGCACGGCACCTGACTCCGGGCACGCATGGAACAACCTTTGGTGGCAACCCGCTGGCCTGTGCGGCTGGTGTGGCCGTTCTGGAAGAAATCCTGAGCCCCGGCTTTCTGGAGCATGTCCGGAACGTCGGAGACGCATTCGGGAAGATGCTGGAAGACGTTGTCAGCCGCTCGGAAGGCGTTTTTGACGATGTGCGCGGGATCGGACTGATGCGGGGGTTGCACTGCGTGCCGCCGGTCGCGGACGTGATGCAGGCAGTTCTGGCTCAGGAACTCCTGACGGTTGGCGCCGGAGACAACGTCCTGCGCCTCGTGCCGCCGCTGATTGTGACTGAAGCCGAATGCCGTGAAGCCTGTGAGCGGCTTGTGAAAGCCGCCCTGTCCCTGAAAGCCTCTGCGACGCAGGAGACCGCATCGTGAGCACGACAGCAGCATCCCAGACTCCGAGGCATTTCCTGGATCTGCGCGATTTCAGCCCAGAGGTCATCCGGCAGATCATTGACCTCTCGGCGAAGGTCAAAGCCGGGCAGAACGGGCGTCGGCAACCTCTTCATCCGGATCGTCCGCTGGAAGGCCGCAGCCTCGGTCTGATCCTCGCCCAGCCTTCGACGCGTACCCGCGTGTCGTTCGAGGTCGGGATGGGGCAGCTTGGTGGCTTTGTTTCGGTTCTTTCGCCGGGCGACATGCAGCTTGGCCGGGGGGAGAGCGTGGCGGACACGGCGCGCGTGCTGTCGCGCTTTCTGGACGTAATCGTGCTGCGGACCGGGAATGACGCCAATCTGCGCGAACTGGCGAAGTGGAGTTCGGTGCCGGTCATCAATGGTCTGACGCCCGTCTCCCATCCGATCCAGATTCTGGCGGATGTCCTGACTTTCGAAGAGCATCGCGGGCCGATCCGTGGGAAGACGCTGGCCTGGGTTGGCGATGGCAACAATGTCGCCACATCCCTGATGGAAGGCGCGGCCCTTTTGGGCTTCAATGTCCGTCTGGCCACACCTGAAACCTTTGCACCCAACCCCGAAGCCGTGGAGTGGGCGCGGGCTCATGGCGCGACGATCGAGATCTTTCAGGACCCGGCAGAAGCCGTGGCCGGAGCGGATGCCGTGCTGACGGATACCTGGGTCAGCATGGGGGACAAGGACCGCGACAAGCGGCTCAAAGTGTTCCAGCCCTATCAGGTTGATGCGGCCCTGATGGCAAAAGCTGCACCCGATGCTCTGTTCCTGCACTGCCTGCCTGCCCATATTGGAGAGGAAGTGACGCCCGAGGTCTTTGAAGGCCCGGCGTCCGTTGTCTTTGATGAGGCGGAAAACCGCCTCCACACGCAGAAGGGCCTGCTGCTCTGGGCCCTTGGGAAAGAAAACGGGGGGAGAGAAAACGGGTGATGGATACTCCACCATTCCTCGATACGAACCGTCCTGAGGTTCCGAACATGGTCGTTTCAGGCGGTATTACGCCGTTTTATCTGGAACGCTCGCCGGTTCGGGGCCGTCTGGTGCGCCTTGGGCCGCTGGCTGATGCCATCCTGTCACGTCATGACAATCCCGAAGCCGTTTCCCGGCTTGGCGGCGAGGCTCTTGCCCTCGTGGCCGCCATGGTTTCGGCCCTGAAGTTCAAGGGTGCCTTTTCCCTTCAGATCAAGGGCGACGGACCGGTCTCCATGCTGGTGGCGGATGCAACGGATAGCGGGGATCTGCGGTTTTTCGCGCGTCTACGCGAGGATGCTGATCGCAATACCCTGCCCGACACCGCCAAGGAGCTTCTGGGGGACGGCTACATGGCCTTCACCATCGATCAGGGGCCGGACATGGACCGCCATCAGGGCATCGTGGACCTGACCGGCACGACGCTGGCTGAAATGGCGATGAACTATTTCCAGACCAGCGAGCAGCATGACTGCTGGATCCGGCTGTTCTGTGCGAAATCGGCGGACGGCTGGAAGGCCGGGGCGCTGGTTCTGGAGCGGATTGCGGCGGAAGGCGGGATCGAGGCGATCGAACAGGATGAGGACGCTTGGGAAACTGCCTGCACACTGGCCGGGACGGTAACGGAGCAGGAAGTTCTCGATCCGGACCTGTCGAACGAGCGGCTGATCCACCGGCTTTTCGGGACGCTTGACGTCTGTCTCGGAACGCCGCGCGCGCTGGCTTATGGCTGCCGATGCAACCGGGCGCGGCTGGCATCCGTTCTGGAGACATTCCCCGATGACGATCTCGACCACATGGTCGAGAATGGCGCCATCACGATGAACTGTGAATTCTGCAACGTGGGTTTCAGATTTACACGCGACGAACTTGGAGACCGCTCCGAATGACGCTGCCCCTGCTTGATAACGTGAAGCTCGATGGCTTTCCGGTCGAGCAGCTTTATCCCGGCTGGGTCCCTCTCAGCCGGGATGCGGTGGCGGAAGATTTCAGTGTTGTGGTGTTTTCCGAGGAAAGCACAAGCCGACAGGCCTGCTGGTGGCTTGAAGGCGAGAACTACAGCGCAAGCCATATTCTGGCGCTCGATCCTTCCGTGCGGCAGCGTTTGCTGACAGCGATGGATCCGGTGTTCTGGCCTCTGGCGACGGGTGTGCTAAGCGCTCCCCTGCCCGATCAGACCGGACCGTCCCGCGAAAACCTTCCTGAAATCGCCATGAACGAACTGTCCGGTTCCTGGCTTGAAGGCTACGCGCCCCACACGCTCCTTCTGCCGTCGGGTCACGCTGACAGTGGCGAAGCGCTCACCTGTCCGAATGGCCGCAAAATCGGTGAAAACCGGATTACGGCCCTGCTGGCAGCCCAGCGCGGAAACGGGCCGCTGATCGTCTCCTCGCCCTTCACGGCGCTGCCTCTGCTGGCCCAGATCACGTTCCAGACAGGTCCCATGAGCGTCAGCCGCTTTCAGGACGGCGATACGGTTTTCTATCTGATCTGGAACACCACACTTCCGGCCCTTCGCCCTTCTTTTTACTATCCCGATGCGCCACTGCTGATCAGCGATGACCCCGGCGCGGCCATGATCCCGGGATCGATTTTAAGCTGGTATGCGCGCCATCCCGAACATGCGTCAGTGATCCGCGAGGCGCGCCCCTTCAGGGCGGAGGATTTCGGCGTCGGGCAGGCATCGGGCCGACACTCGAAGCCTTCGGACGAAAATGCCACGTCACCGTCCGTCGCATCGGCTCCCTCCCCCGCTCCGGTGAAACAACCGGCTTCCGCTCCCCCCCCTCAAGCGTCTAGACAGGGTCTGAAAAGTCGACTCAGGTCCCTTTTCGGTCGTCTGTAACGCCTTCAGGAGACAGGATATGCGCGTACGTTACTGGACTGGTCTGAGTGCTCTGGTACTGTCCCTTGGCGTGACCGCATGCTCCGACGGGGATACGGACCAGACTTTCCCCCCGCTCGATTACGGCTATCTGTCCCAGATCCATCTGAACGTGGCGTCCATCGACGTACAGGATGAAGCGCCTGCTGCACCGGTCTCACTGTCGGCCAAGGCCCCCGTTGCGCCGGATCAGGCCCTGAAGACCATGGCAAACCAGCGTCTGGTGGCCAGCGGCACCTCGGGCAAGGCTGATTTCATCATCAAGCAGGCCTATCTGAACCGAGTAGGCGACAACGTGGTGACGGGTGCCATGGATGTGCAGCTCAACATCGCGGATGAGGGAAACCAGCATACGGGCTTCGTTCATGCACGCATCACGCACAAGCTGGATGCGGGGGACCGGGATCCGACCTCGCGCAAGGAACTCTACACCCTGACCAGCCAGATGATGCAGGATATGAATGTGGAGCTGGAGTTCCAGATCCGCAAGAAGCTCCTGTCCTGGATGACGGATGCCACCGGCACACCGATCGTCAATGGTGGCGTCCAGCAGCAGGCGCTGGGAGCGCCGGGAACCGAGCCTGCCCCTGTAACGCCTGCCGCGCCTCAAACGCTGACCACACCGCCGTCGGCTGGGGCATCTGCCGCATCAGGGACAGCCGCAGCAGCACCGACTGTGCCCCCAAGCGTACCAGATGCCATTTTCCCGACTGGTTCCGACGCCGAGACCACACCGCCCGTCCAGCGTTCTCCCCAGCCCGGAATACTGAAGCTTCCGTCAACAGACACCTCGACAACGCACTGATTCACGTCTCTCGTCATGTTGTGATGAGCAGATATCTGGCGAACATCGCCCGTCTTTATTAGGGAGAGGGGCGTTTGTTTTGTAAAATGATCGTTTTCAAATCTTCTGTCATTCCTGGTTCCACTGTCCGGAGAAACCTGTGCCCCCCATGGAACCGACACTAAACCGTCCGCTCCGCCGCAGTTTCGTAAAAGGGCTTCTCGGAACCACATCGTTCTGGATGGCTTCGGGACATGCGTCCTGGGCGGCAGCTCTGGCGGCGGAAGCCACGCAGCCTTATCAACCCGTATTTTTTAATGGGACGGAATACCGGTTTCTGGAAGCGGCCAGCGAACGCCTTTTCCCTGCCGACCACAACGGACCGGGCGCAAAGGCTCTGGGCGTGGCGGAATTCATCGACCGGCAGATGCAGACTCCTTATGCACACGGCGAGAACTGGTACATGTCCGGCCCCTTCCAGCAGGGACCGGCCAATCTGGGCTATCAGCTCCCCTTCGTGCCACGTGACCTGTATCGCAAGGGTATCGCAGGCGTGGAGCATTATGCCCGACAGCATTATGGCAAAGGATTTTCTGACCTTTCAGCGCCTCATCAGGACGAAATCCTGACGGCGCTGGAAGGAGGATCCGTACAGCTTGATGAAATTCCGGGGCGCGTCTTTTTCGAGCAGCTCCGGACCAACACGCTTGAAGGCACGTTCGCCGATCCGCTGTATGGCGGCAATCGTGGCCTGGGCGGCTGGATCATGCTGGGATTCCCCGGTGCCCGAGCGGATTTCATGGACTGGGTCAATCAGGAAGGCGCTCCCTACCCCATCGGACCGGTCTCCATTTCGGGGGAGACAGCGTAAGATGGCAAAAACACATGTCGATGCGATCGTCGTAGGTGCGGGCTGGGCCGGTTCGATCATGGCCAAGGAACTGACCGAAGCCGGGTTGTCGGTCGTCATGCTGGAGCGCGGCTCTGAACGGACGACACCCGTCGAAGGTGCCTATCCGGAATCAATCGATGAACTGCGCGGTGCCGTGCGCAAGCGCCTTTTCCAGAACCTGTCACAGTCCACAGTGACGATCCGCAATACAATGGATCAGACTGCGCTTCCCTATCGCCAGCTCGCGGCCTTTCTGCCTGGCGAAGGTGTGGGAGGAGCCGGACTGCACTGGTCCGGTGTGCATTTCCGCGTCGCTCCCGAAGATCTGAGACTACGAAGCTCGGTCATCGAACGCTATGGCGAGAAATTCATCCCCGAAGGCATGAACCTTCAGGATTATGGGGTCACCTACGAAGAGCTCGAACCTTTTTTCGACAAGGCGGAAAAGGTCTTTGGCACGTCGGGTGAGGCTTACAAAGTTCAGGGAAAAATCGTTGGAAACGGGAATGTTTTTTCCCCGGATCGTTCAGATAATTTCCCGCTCCCTGCGATGAAAGATACGTTCTCGGCATCAATCTTCCGCGATGCCGCCAGCAATGCCGGATATCATCCCTACGCCCTGCCTGCCGCCAACGCGTCACGGCAATACACGAACACTTATGGCTGCCAGATGGGACCGTGCAATTTCTGCGGCTATTGCAGCGGCTATGACTGCTACCTGGATTCGAAGGCCTCACCCAATGTGAATATCCTGCCTGTGCTGCGGCAGGATCCGGGATTTACTCTCATCCCCAACGCCCATGTCCTTCGGGTCAATCTCGACAGCACGAAAACAAAAGCGACCGGTGTCACCTATCTGGATACGAAAACCCGGAAGGAAACCTCACTCTCGGCTGATCTGGTGATCCTTGGGGCGTTCCAGTTCAACAATATTCACCTGATGCTGGTCTCTGGGATCGGAAAACCCTACGATCCACTCAGCAATACCGGGACGATCGGACGCAATTTCGTCTACCAGACCATCACATCTTCCCGCGTCTGGCTTCCGTCCTCAAGCTACACCAACCAGTTTGTCGGTGCCGGGGGAGCCGGGGTCGCTATTGACGATTTCAACAGCATGAATTTCGACCATGGGCCGCTGGGTTTTGTGGGGGGATCGCCTGTCTGGGTCAATCAGGCTGGTACCAAACCAATTGCTGCGGCTACCGGCGCTGGCGGAGGCGGTACACCACGCTGGGGCTCTGCCTATAAAGACGCCCTGATCAATACTTACAAACATTCGCTCGGTATTGATGCCCATGGAAGCAATATGGCGTATCGGGATGTCTATCTGGATCTCGATCCCACATGGAAAGACGTCTACGGACAGCCGCTGCTCCGCATGACCTTCACGTGGAAGGACAATGATATCCGCATGAACCAGTATGTCGTCAGCAGGATCGAGCCCGTCGCACGTGCGATGGGTGCGACAAAGATGAATCTGGTTCATCTCGATGCCGGGCAGCCTTTCGACACCCGCAATTATCAGACAACCCATCTGGGGGGAGGTGCAATCATGGGAGAGAACCCCCAGACGAGCGCGCTCAACCGCTATCTCCAGAGCTGGGACGTGTCCAATGTCTTCGTCATCGGATCAAATGCCTTCCCGCAGGGCATGGGATATAATCCGACGGGCATGGTGGCTGCGCTGGCATACTGGGCCGCACATCATATCCGAACGACATATCTGAAATCTCCCGGCCCTCTGGTGAAAGCATGAAGTGGCCGCTGTTTGTCGCATGTATTCTGGGACTGGGTATTTCCGCCAGAGCCGAAGCACAGGATGCTGACCGGACCACTCTGGAAAAGGGCCGTTATCTTGCTACAGCATCCGACTGCGCGGCCTGCCATTCCATTCACGGAAAGCCGGAATATTCCGGAGGAGTTTCTTTTTCCCTGCCTATGGGGAAAATCTATTCCACCAACATTACACCCGATCCTGAACACGGGATCGGACGCTATACGGAAACCCAGTTTGGTCAGGCATTGCGCCAAGGCATCCGCCGTGATGGCTCAACCCTTTATCCCGCCATGCCTTTCCCGTCCTATGCCCGGATGACAGACAGCGATATTCACGCCCTTTTCGTCTATTTCAGAAATGGTGTTCAGGCTGTTCATGTTTCAGCGCCAAAGAACGAAATTCCCTGGCCTCTTTCCATCCGCTGGCCGCTGACATTCTGGCGCTGGGCCTTTGCTCCCACGCCCCACCACGCAATTGCCCGCACTGCGGGAGAGTTCACCGATCCCCAGCTTGCGCGCGGCGCGTATCTCGTGGAAGGGCCAGCTCATTGCGGGGCCTGTCATTCGCCGCGAGCCATCACGATGCAGGAAAAAGCCCTGACCGCGCATGATGGCAGCCTTTATTTGGCAGGAGGCGCCATGGTGGATGGCTGGACTCCACCCTCGCTCCGTCAGGAGAACCGGGCCGGTCTGGGTCGCTGGAGTGAGGACGATATTGTATCATTCCTCAAAACCGGCCGCGCGGGCACAGGCAGTGTTTTCGGCTCCATGACCTCAGCCGTGTTGCACGGAACGCAGAAGCTGACCGACGACGATCTGCATGCCATCGCGCATTACCTCAAAAGCCTGCCTGCTGCCGATCGGACACAGACACCATGGATGTATGATCCCACGGTCACCGACCAGCTTCATAAGGCAGATCTGTCTCCACGCGGCGCCCGTATCTATGTCGATCACTGCGCAGCATGTCACCGGACGGACGGGAGAGGCTATCCGGACGTCTTTCCGCCGCTGGCAGGCAACCCTGTCATGATGCAGGACGACCCGGCCTCCCTCGTCCACATCGTCCAGAAAGGCGCGAGCCTGCCCGCCATGGCAACCGCTCCATCCTCCATCACGATGCCCGCTTTCAGCCCCGGACTGACCGATCAGCAGATTGCCGATGTCGTGACATTCATCCGCCATGCCTGGGGCAACAACGCGTCTGCCGTGTCGGCAGAAGACGTCCGGACGCTCAGCAAAAACATGCCTCCGCCAGAAATGGCGGACGGCACGCTTTCACTGAACTGAACACAGCCTCAGGGCAGGAAGCGGTACAGTACGCAGCCCTGAAACCCGATACCACCGCTGGAGGAAACCCCATCCGCCGTTGCGGAATAGGAGCCACCTCCGCCAGCACCATACCGCGTTGCAAGACGCCCACCCTGATTGCCGCAACGTCCCGCACCGCCCCAGGGTCCGTCCCCGCCATACCCTGAAAAGGTATAGGCATTGCACTGTCCGTCACCCCCGGAAGTCCCGTTCTGGTTCCAGATCGTCCCGCCAGACGCATTGCCGCCCACACCGCCGGCAGATCCGGTCGAGGAATAAAAGGTTCCGCCCTGGCCGCCTTCGGCCTGCAGAAGCGTCTGCCCGTTGTAACTCACGAGAGACGTCCCGCCCGTCTGTTCTGATCCGCCACCACTACCAACAGTAATGGCCAGACCATTTCCCTGTGTCGGGCTGACGGAATAAACGCCCCAAGCGTCCCCGCCACCACCGCCGCCGCCACCGGAAAACGAACTGACAGTCGTCAGCGCCTGAGAGGCCGCGCCGCCGCCGCCCACAACGCGCAACTCCACTCTGGAGGCCCAGGCCGGAATGGGAACCGATCCATTCGCACTTACCAACGTCATGGGTTCCGTGCAGGCCTTGAGCAGCGCCTGGGTCGCCAGCTCCGGTATGGTCGGCCAGAAAACCTGCCCCGGCTGAACCGTCACTCCTGACAGACTGCTCGCACCCTGCGGAACTGCAATCGTGTAGAGCGCCACGACGCATCCACCCGCAGGCGCGGAAGGCGGGTTTGCCGCGGCCACAATGGAAATCACGCCCGTCCGGCGCACCGGCAGCGCACTACCGTTATTCTGGATTCCGGCCTGCGTCTGCGAAGGATTACTGGCATCAAAAAACGGCAGCACGATCGGATCAGCATCCTGCTCGGAGCAGACTGCATAAACCGTATAGGTATTCCCCGTTCCCGGCAGAGTAACAGTCTGGGACGCCGTGCTGACATACTGACATGTCAGTGAGGTTATGTCTGCTGCAAGGCCACCACCGTTACCGCCAATGGGGGTGGCATCCATGATGCCCGGCGCCAGGATCGACCCCGCATCGATCCTCAGACTCAGATCAGCGGTCGATCCGGAATATCCCAGTCCCGACGCGGACATGACATTCGGGCCGTAAAGCATTGATGCCAGATTTCCGAAAGCGGCCTTGTTATAACGCCCGGCCCGAAGAAGATCCGTGTCGAGTGGGATCGATCCCGCGTAAACGATTGCCCGGTCCATTAATTTTCCACCTTGATCCAGCCGGTAACGCCCATGGCTGCCGTCTGATCGACGGCACGGCAGACTGTCGCCAGATCCGCGGCTTTTCCCAGCTGTGTTTCTACAAAGAACTGACCACCCTGAAGGCTGCCGTAACGCAGGCCGCTTGCTCCATAGCCATACCCTCCGCCCATGGCAGGCGAGGCGGCGCAGGCAAAGGCATGGCAGTCAGCAGCATTCATGGGCTCAATGATGACCGGCTGGACACCGGTTGCCGCCACAATCGCATTCGTCACGGCCTGACGCGTGTTGCGTTCGGCAAACAGGGAGGCGCTGATGCGTTTGCGATAGACGGCATCCGTCTCGGATGTCTGACGCACCAGACCGCTTTCACCGAAGTAATCATCCGCGGCCATATCCAGAAACGCGCCATTCATCGTCGAAAGACGCATCTGCTGGGAACACTCCAGCATCAGCTGCCAGATGCCAGCCAGAACAGCGCCAAATCCACGCAGAAGAGCCGCCAGTACCGGTGCAGCTTCCTCATCCAGCCCCTGTGGCTCCGCCGGAAACCAGCCCTTTGGCAACAACCGCCGGAACCGGCCCGCAAAATCATCTATCGAACCCGGGGCCGGCCCCGTATCAAAAAGGATGCTTCCGTCCGAAGCCCGAAGAATTTCCCGGCTTTCGTCATAAAGGATACCCATCCGATCACCCCCCGACCTGGGAAGGACTCATCAGCGGGATACGATAATCGGCACCATTGATATTGATATGCAGGAACCCTCCGTCTGCGACGGCAGGCATTGTTGCACCACTTCCTGTAACTGGTGACGTAATCTGGAGGCCGCCACCTTCTGCAGGGAAAAGACCCAGATTTCCGGACCCTCCCGTCCCTTCCTGCACGTACAGACCCGCTGCCTGTGTTCCAGCTCCGGCCTGAACCTGAAGCGCATTGGTCGGGCTGGCCATACTGGCAACCGAGAAAAGTGTTTCACCCTCGATATTGCCAAACAGCATACCGTTATCGGTAAATTCCTGACGTATGCCATTGGAGCGTTCCGTCACCGTCGAACGGATGAATGCCCCAACATTGGCACCTGCCACACCCGAAACGGTCTCCGGTGTATGCCATTCAACCGCATGGTTACGCGCCAGGGAAACAGCAGATGCATATCCGGAATCCTTGCCATCCGTTCCCGTCAGGGACTGGGCACCAAAAACAATGCCCGCCTGCCATGAATTCGGATTGGAAACGAAAACCATTCCCGCCGCGGCATCGGACGTCCCCGATGTCTGACCACCACCTGCGCCAAGCTGGATTCCGTACACGCCGCCACCGACATTTGGCGCATAAGGCGTGGACTGCCCCACCGCGAGACCACCGAAATTGACGGCCTCAAGCTCCATTCCAAAAGTCGGCTGATAATCGACCCCCGCCATCCGCCATGCTTCACCGTAATAGGCGTAAGCAGTCGTGGAGGTGGGATTGGATTTATCATCGGAAATGCCCCAGGAGGCCACGCCAATGGAACTCGGCTGAAAGCCCAGAACCGACGTCCCGCTCACAGCGTCAGAGGTCCGCGAACCAGCTACGAACGCACTGTTGCCAAACTGCGCGACCGATGCGCACTGGGCATCCTGCAACGCCCAGGGGCCAATGGACGTCGCCGCCATGGTCTCCGACAGCCAGTCGTTTTCCGAAGAACTGGCCCGGTCACTCAGAGCGGGATTTTCCGCCGCAACCCCGACCAGAAGCCGGTCCGCACAACGCTTTACCCGTGCACCTTTGTCAGCATAAAATTGCCCGCTGGCCGGAGCACTGACCGGAGCCTCAACCACCTGGGCCACAGTCGCCGTAACCGTCCGTGTTCCACTGGCATCCGCCAGAACAAGGACCTCTTCTCCCGTAAGGGATTCGAGTTTCGGATATGTATTAAATACAGCCATGAAAATTCCTCATCCCCACCGATAGATCCAGCCTCCGAATCTTCAGCCCTGGGTGACGTTGATCTGAATGTTTCCAACCACGAGAGCCTGATTGCCGTTTGCGGAAATATCCGCCTGCCCCCCGTTGAGACGGACATTCAGAACCGACGTCACCGAGACCCCTGCACCGGCATAGGCCAGATAGGAAAGGCGGCTGTATGGATAGCCGGCTCCAACAGTTGTCGCGGCAATATCCTTTGCGACGACAGACTGAATGGTGCCCGTCACCTGCTGGACCGAAACGGAAGACGGCACCACAACATCCATGGACACATCCACCGTCAGGACCTGAGGCGCCTGCACACCAAACCCCACTCCAAGGGCCCGCACTGAATCAATGACGTCATAAACATCCGACAGCAGCTGGTCAGAGGGCACCCCGCTTCCGTCATTGATCACAGCCGTAAAATACCCGCTCCGCGTCACACCTGCCGTGTCCAGACCATCTCGCAGAGAATAACTCAGATCTGTCTGGACATTGGCGATGGCATTTTCCACCGCCGCCCGGCTGGCAGACGCCTTTGCCGCCAGCCAGAGCGGAAAACGTGCCCTTAACTGACTGTCCGTCTCCTGATCGGAACCATTCAGGAAAGGGGCCGTATTCGTCACGGTATCAAGACCTGACACCGCCGTTCCCATCAGGCAAAGCGCGCCGATCGAAACATTTCCCACCGATCCCGCCACCTGACACGCAACCGGCACCGAGAGCGTCGAAACACCAGCGGCCCGCACATATCCCCCAGCGGATGCGGACCATGTCGGCAGGGACTGATCCTGCGTCACAGCAAAGGAAACGCCCCCCACAGTCCGCACAATCACGCCTGGCGGAACAACCGCCGACTGCTCGCTGGCCATGAAAGACGTGAACGTCACAAGCCCTGTCGCCGGCGTCCCCGGAAGGCGGCTCATGCCGAAATCATTGACGAAACTGTCGCAGTCCGATCCCGTCGACGTCGCCAGACGGGTCCGCAACAGCGACTGCAACACCAGATACTGTAACCACAGACCGATACCGCCAACACTTTCCATAAGTGCCCGCACAGGCGACCCGATGGAAACATCCAGAAGCTGGGAACAGGAGGCCTGCGCTGTTGTGACGGCTGCGGAAACAGTCGTGGAAAAGGAACGTAAGGAGAGAGACATCGCATCCTCTTGGAGCGGTTCAATACTGTGCCGCTCTCATCATTTCAGTAGGAAAAAGACAGGCTCTGCTGCTGACCGGATGCCGCATCGACATAGAACACGTCACATCGACAGACACCGACCCCCTCGTCCGTCACGGTCACTGTCACGGGCTGCGATGAATCCACACCAGCATCCGCCTGGACCTGCGGCCGGATGACAGATTCCATCGCCTCGGCCGCAATGACCTGACCGACCATGAGTGGAAGCCCCACACCATAATCCAGCTGCCAGATATAATCCCCGGCAACGGTCAGAAGACGCCTCAACAGGCTCTGTCTCGTCAGTTCCGTACCAGAAACCGTCTGGAGCGTGCCGGCTTCCAGAACCAGATCATTCCCGAAAACATGTGAAAGCGCGATCATCCAAGTGGTCCTTCCGTCTTCTGGGTTCCCAACAGATGGACATGCTGGTTAAGGGAATGCTGATCCGTCCGCACATCGCCACCTGAAACCGTCAGCCCGGCAGAACTCAGGGTCATACCTGTCCCTCCGACAGAAAAACTGATTTCACCGTCTTTCAGAACAATCCGCGCATTTCCCGCACCCGCCGCCACGCCACTTGGTCCGACATGCAGCCAGCCCGCTCCTGAGGAGGATGTTCCCACACTCCCGGACGAGGACACCGGCGGGAGACCGCACCCCCCCTTGACCAGCAGTTCGCCAGGCTGTGCGACAGCCCCGGTCAGAGGAGATACGGGCGCCATGACCACCGTATCAAACACACAGCCCGTCACCACGAGATGTTCGCCATCTCCTTCAACAGGCTGCAAAACAACATGCGTTCCCGGAGAAGAGGGACATGCAATCCGGAGATCCCCCGCATGCACCCCGCCCGCATCCGGAATCCAGCCTGTTTCCACATTTTCAGGCTGAATCCGGACTTTTACGGCATGGTTGACAGGATCAACGGCAGAGACAATTCCAAACATCGTATGCGCTGTCCTGCCTTGCAGGGCAGCGGCATCAAAACGGGCGTCACTCATGTTCCACCTCCGCGATCCCTCAGAACAACCTGCTGCACAAATCCCTGCTCCACGGAAAACCGGGACACAACCTGATCAATCCCCAGGGTCTTTTCTTCGTTGCCCGTTGCGACCGTCATGTAATTTCTGGGCGCAACACCCAGCACACCCGGTATCCTGATCCGGACAGACAACGCATGTGCAGCGATGCGCGCATGCTTGCCGCGCGCCAACCTCTGCAGTTCGTCAAGCCGACGTCCAGGAACACGAAATGTATGAAGACTGGCATTCCCGGACGGAGCTTCCTGAGAAAATGAAACGCCATCATAATAAATCTGCGTCGTACTTCTCTGACATGAATCCCACGACGCCATATGCACAACAACACCGGACAGAAGCTGCAGATCCCGGGCAATACTTGTTTCAAGCACCGCATTGCGCATATCGGCAATCTGCGCGCCAGCATCAGCCGCTGATCCCAATGGCTGACAGACAATTGATGTTCCGTTAGCGTAAAGATCACAGAACGCGTCCCGTGCAATCGTAAACGCCAGATCCGCGGCAGTCTGAAAGCGATGCTGCCCCATAAGAGCACCGCGCTTATGCTCGATCTGCCAGAACTGACCCGCCATCAGCGAGCCCTGATCAGAGGGCAACGCAATCGTCGCATCCAGCCCCGCAGCCTGCGCCATGATTTCCAGCAGTTCCTGCTGGGTATGGTTAAGCCATGCATCCTGAATGCGCAGATCCATCAGAGCCGCCAGCGCATCGCGGCATTCCACGTCCAGAACACCATGCTCGGCCGCATATTCAATATGATCAATCCGCCCTTCGAACAGGGTGACCCAGTCTGACGAGACACTCTGGGTGTCCCGCATCTGAAGGATCACCCATTTCCGGGCGGGCTGCGCCACCTCAAACCATAAATTCTGCTGCCCCTGATTCCTGACGGCAAAACGCAGGGAAGCGACATCACACGCTTCATACCGGCTGGCATCGATCTCGAACTGCAGAAGCGCCAGAACAGGATCAACCTGCCCGTCAAAAAAAACCTGAACCTCCAGATTTCTAACGCTCATGTCAGCCCCACATCAGGCAGACCTGAAACCAGATCGCTCTCGACCGCTGGCACCTTCAGCACGACAGTCTCGGAAATCCGTCCCAGATCCGGATCCGTCATCCCGTTGACCTGCGCAATTCTCCACCACTGGGATGCATCTCCCAGTTCACGCGCAGCCACATGAAACAGGGAAATATCCGCAGCACTGACAATAATATCCTGCATCATTCCCTCATGCGAAAACGGACGGCAGAAACGTCTCCTGCCCCTGCGCCACGGCAACATTCGCCGCAGAACGATTAACCAGACTTCCCGCATCGGCCGCAGCGCTCACAAGCGCCGCATTCTGACCCAGAGCGTTCAGTGAAACACTGTTGACCGGCTGAATGGCTTCAACATTTTGCCCCGCCCCGGTCAGAATGGACTGCAGACCACTTCCTGCATTTTCCAGCCCCCCCGCAACGGAGGTCAGGGCGGACGGCACCGTGGCGAGATTCATACCGCTCTGTGCCACGCCGTTGACCGTTCCCAGAGCATCCGTAACTTTCGAGGCAAAGCCCCCGGCACCCACCAGAGTTGCCAGAGGCATCACCTGCCCGACAACCGAAGACACCTGCCCGACCGCCGTAAAAACGCCTTCGGAGACATCCGAAACCACACTGGAAAAACTGTCGAGTGCACTCCCCACATCATCCCCAAGCACCCCGGACAAAGTGCCGGAAGCCTGTACGGAAGTTGTTTCCTGCGGACGTTCAAGAACCAGCGTATAGGCACAGACAGCGCCTTTTGCCTGGTAAACGTAATGAAACTGGGCAATCCAGACCTGAACGGAAAGACCCGCAGCCGAAAAAGCAACCTGCTGCCCGGCCATCCGCATGCGTTCAACCGCCTGCGCCCGCATCTGGGCATCCGGACCCAGAAACCGCCCTTTCAGTTCCAGCCGCCCCGGATCGTTGCCCAGCGCATCAACAACCCTGCCGCCACCCGGCAGACGATGCACCACCAGCATCTGCCGGCCGCCGACTTCAAGCCTGTCAGGAACCTCAATTCCCGTCAGAACCAGACTTCCCAGTATGACAGGGGATGATGATCCCAGCCGCCCCACAGCACCAATGGCATTTTCTATGTCAGAAAGGCCAATACCCATCGGGGAACATCTCCTCTGTCAGAAAAATCCGATACTTCGCCCCGGATACTGAGGCTGCATGATTTCATCCACGCCCCCGCCAGAACGACGCGCAGCCAGACGGGACCTGCGATTGCCCGACAGCAGATCATCGCTTCTCGACTTCTGCTCCGGATCACCGCTCACAATTTTCCCATCATGGTGGTTCGGTGAAGGCGGAAAAACCGGAAGCACGTCATGCGACTGTCCAGCCCGTTCAGACGATTGCACATCCACAGAATGCTTCCGGACCGGCGGAACACCGACCGGCCCACCATCCGTAACTGCTGTGCGGTGAACCGCCGAATGCACTCCCGCCACAACGTGCTTCACACGCCCCAATGGCTGCGCATGCGCCATCGCCCCTACGCGCCGTGGTAACAAGGCTTCTCGCCCGATGCCCGGAACAAGCCGCTTCGGCGCTTTTACAGCCCGCGGCGGCTTTCCATCCAACCGGACACTCCGCTTCAGAGCGCGTATTCCCTCCCGGATAGGCGCACGCATTCCCGGGCGGGCCTCAGCAGGAGACAGAGGTTTTGCATGAACCCTAAGCGGACGCGAAATCCGCAAGACCTCCTGTTTTCCGCGCACCGGCAGCGACCTGCGCACGCTCACAGTCTCCTGCGTGTCAGTTCCCCGACCCCGCCGGCCAACCCCAATCCCGGAAACCAGAGCGCCTCTGGTGCGGGATGCGGTGACAACAGTCTGTCTTTTCAACCGCGGCACTGCCGCAGCAGAAAATGATTTCTGCGCCAACCCTCTGGACGAGGCCCAAAAAAACGTCCTGACCGAGAGAAGAGACCGCCAGATGTGCTCTCGCATCATATCTCTCCCCGATAACCCATCATGTCCCAGTCAAAACTATGCCCTTCCCGCTCTGCGGTAATGACACACGCGGCCAGACGCCGCGCTCTCGACCATCCGCGCAACACGTTCCACGGCACCCCGTGATCCAGCAGATACAGCATCTCCTGAAACCCGGAGTGCCGACTCAGTTTTTTGCGACGTCCCGCAGGTCTTCATCCGCATCACGCTCGAACAGCGGCGTCAGCGCGGCAATCCCGACCTTCCCGACCCGGCGCGCCAGATCACGGATCTCGTCCTTGCTCTGCGGCATCTGAACGGGAACACCGTCAATGGCCGTCACCGAACAGATCATTTCCGCATAACCCAGCCAGGCGGATGCAGATGCGCCATTGATCGCACTGCCCGCCGCCTCGATCAGATCCAGCATATCCGCCGGATCGATCTCGCGCAGCGTCAGGCGCCGGTTGTCAGCCAGCACAATTTCTTGCGGAAAATCACTCACGAAATCTTCGTCCTCGTAGAAGCAAAGAACTGAACCGTCTGATGGATCATGTGATCCGCCTGCCAGGGATCACTCTTCAGCTGCATGGAAACATTGCTGAATTCCCAGGTGCTGGTCGATCCATCCGGTTCGGTCACGTACTGATAGATCGTCCCGCTTCCAACCGTTCCGGCATTCCAGTAAGCAGCCTCGACAGCAGCCACCAGATTATCCAGCGCCGCACTGGCCCGGGCAATCTGGAACGCCCCCCGCCAGCCATTCGGAACATTGAACTCCAGCGGCACCCCGTTCAGCGGATTGGCGCGCAGGGCCTGCGTTTCCTGTGCCGCACTGAAGGACGTTACATCCCTCAGATCAACCCGCTGACCATTCCAAAGAACGGTAATCCGGCAATCCCGGCCAATGCTGTATGGATTTGCCATTTAGCCGACACTCCCCGACGCAGAAGACACAGTAACAGACGCGCCACCCTGCAGATTGACGATGAATTTCTCGTTGATGCCCTGGTAGCGGACGGCCACATCCGCCTGCACATAGCCCAGCGCCGTACGGGACTGCGGATTGTTGCTCGAATCACAGACCACGCTGTACGGCAGTTCACCATTCTGGACACCCAGAATACCCTGCGACAGCAATGACGACAGAAAGCCCAGAAGCGTCGACCGGATATCACTGAACAGCGTGTCGTTGATGACCTCACCGACATAACCGCCCATGCCACCAGCAAGAGAAGATGCAATGTAGTTCGTCAGACGCGTATAGTTGTCACCATTCATGGTGCTTTTGCTGGACGAATTATGCCCGCACCGCACTGCCCAGTAAGTCCCACCCGGCGCCGGATTGCAGATCACGTCAATTCCCGCCGTGAACAGCACGGACAGTTCAGCCGTGGAATAGGTCGCGCTGCTCCCCGTCAGACCGGCCTTCTGGCTTCCCACAACCCCCGAGAGCGCCTTGTTCAGACTGGACTGCTCCGGCGAAAGGGCTGCCAGCCGGCCACCCGCAAACGCCTGCGGACTGACCAGCATCACACCATTGCTGTCATCATTCCACCACAGCCAGTCACCGAACATGAGCTTGACCGACGCCGCATCCAGACCACTCGCGGCCTTGACCGCAATCGCATTCGTCACCGTATCGGAGGCCGGACCGACAGCGATCATATAGACCCCTTCGGACGTCCCGAAAGCCGCCTGCGCCGTATAAGACGTGCTATCCGTCACACCATGCAGCAGCGCCACCGCACAGCCCTGCCCGCGCAGCGCATACATGCCGGTCCGCACCGTGCTGTCCTGCCCCAGGAACTGCGCCGTCGTCGGCACACCACCATCCGTACCCCCCGCAAGCGTCACACTTGCAGCGGCCACAGCCGGCACCGTCTCCGGCAGGACGACCTTCACCAGCGCACCCAGATCCTGCGTCACAGCCGCAGCAATGGCAGACCAGTCCGCCCCCGCATACGTCGCGGAACCAAGCTCCGCATGCGTAACAGCCAGCGCATATCCGGAACCCGTCGCCGTCACCGCCGCCACGATCCCGTTGCCCGCACTGCCAGTACAGGCCGCCTGAACCGTCACACCATCAAGCGTGCCGGAAGCCGCCACATCCGTTCCGTCCGTCACCCGGACAACAACGAACGTCGAAGCCCCCTGCATCACCGCGATATTGACGGCCAGACCCGCATCCGTCGTTTTGTTCTGTTTGGCACCGAACGCCGCGACATAATCGCTCATGCCCCCAATCGGCAGCGGCATCCCCACCGGCCCCCAACCGGCAGTCCCTACAATACCCAGTTGCGAAGACGATGCTCCCGCCAGGGCCAGCGTCTGCGGCTGGGCGATCTGCACATAAAGATTTGGCACGGTCAGTGCCGTGGTATTCAGCGTTCCCGCCTGATAGACCAGAGACATCCCCGGATCGCTCTCCAAAATGCAGAAAGCGGGCGCCTCCAGTAGAAGCAGCCCGCTTTCCTGATGAAATTTCAGCCCTTTGACTCAACTTCTGCCTCAGGCAGCGGCGACCACTGTCCCGAACTGGTCAACCCCCAGTCCGGGATAGGCGGTGCTGGCAGCCTGAGACGCAACCACCGCCTGCATGGCATCCAGAGCCGCCGTCACCGTCTGGTTCGCTGCCCCGGGAGCCAGAACGCCAAAAGATGCCGCAAGCCCGTCCTCTCCGGACAGATCCCCGATGCCACACAGCATTTCGGACGCCCACTGCACCTGAAGGGTGTCAAAAACCAGCTCATAGAAATAATCCCGCCGATACAACGCCTGATTCTGCATCGTGTCGACGTCTTCCACGCTCTGGAACCGAAGCTGAGCCTCCCGCCCGTCCAGAGTGCTGATCCAGCTCTGCTCCGCCAGCGCAGTATCCAGAACAGACGCCAGCGTTTCCCGCGCCGTCGCATCCGCAGTCCAGATCGAAACCCGATAGAGCTGCGCCTGCCGCCGCGTCACCCGAACCGACTGCCCATACCCACCAGCATGACCGTTCAGGACCCGACCCGGCACACTGACAGTCGCTCCATTCGCTACGCCCCCCGTCAGCGCAGACGCCAGAGCCGCGGCAACCGTCACGGGCGTATCCTGCGCCGTCACCGCATAAGCTGCGGAAGGAGCGCCCCCACGCGGCATATCATCCAGCCAGACCGCCACCACGCCCGCAGGCGTGGATGTTCCGGAAAAGACGATCTCAACCGTCCCATCCGTAACCACAACACCGACCGTAGGCTCGACTTTCTGCTGCACACGCCAGGGCCGCCCCAGAGGTTCCGCCCATTCCGGCATCTTCCGGGGCGCCATGGTGACCGTAACGAAATCGATGTTGTTGCGGATGTTCTGCGCCGCGAAAAGATCGCTCGGCAACAGCCACCCCCGCCGCAGCACCACCTGCCGTCCCGTCACCGAAGTTCCCGAAAGACCATCCGGATAAAGGACCCGCACACAGTTATAGGCCAGCGCCAGCCCGACCCTGGAGGCATCTGTCATTCCTGTCCTCCCTCAGACCTGCTGAAGCGACATGGTGCACCGGATACCGAACCCGGAAACCTCCACCGCATTGACCGTATAAGTCGTTCCCAGATCAGTCGTGACTGTCATGTAAGGCGTCAGCACCACGCCAGGCAGAAGCGGAAGATACATCACCGACTGTCCCGGCCGCGTCGCACCCGGAACACCACTGCCCGCAGATTCACCCTTCGCCCGCATGATAATGGCCGCCGGACACTCCGAAACCAGCGTCTGCACGGTCCCCGTAACACCACTGACCGACACCGTCCGGCTGCACACCACACACAAAGGCGGCCGTAATGGCTCCACGGACGCCACGAAATACGTCCGCCCGCTCGCAGCCAGAATATCGGCAACCTGCGTATCGTCGCGACGGTCAGTCAGAACATATTCGGTCGGTATTCCCCAGCCGATCGGCCGCACGAACGAAAATTCGGCGTCCACATCAAAAGCCAGCATGGGCTGCGCATAAAGGGTCGCCATCGGCAACAGACCGCCCGAAGGACGATACTGCTCCCCCGAAGCCCCCAGAACAGCCGCGGCCCTCGCATATCCTCTGGAGAGCCTGGCCGCGATCATTGCCTGCTGCACACAGCCCTCCTCAAACCACGATCGCCCGGCCGTCCTGCAACTCCAGCCCGCCAGCCACACCCAGAAACGCACACAGCCGCCGCCGCCACAGCGTAAACAGCATCACCCGGTCCTGCACTTCCCGACCATTGTGATACCAGCTCGCCGCCTGCGCTGTATCCAGATTGTCCGAGGCCCCCGTAATCGCGGTTTCCAGCGGATAAAGCTGCGACAGATACAACCGGATCTGCTGAAGCTCTGCCCCGGACAGACAGTTCATCCGCCACTCCAGCGCCCCTTCCACCTGAAAGAAACGCCAGGATTCCTGGTTCCCTTCCCGCGATCCAATGGCGGGATAACCACAGAACCGGCGGACATCCATTTTCTCTCCTTCCGAGAGAATATCCGTCGATAAGCCAACCGTTCCGGACATGTCATTCTCCCCGCAAGAGAGGCCCCCGCCTCATGGACAGGGGCCGGAAAAAGGTCAGAACGTCAGGCCAAGAGCATCCGTACCAAGGCTCTCGATCACGACACCACGCTTGAGATAGCTGTTCGTGGCCGTCGGAATAACGGTCATGTCCGCCGTCACGTCCGTCGGCAGGGCGAAACCGCCAATCCAGTACCAGGACTGCGCAATAATCTGGCGCAGACGATCCAGCGGCTCGCGCGTCACCATCGCCACACTGTCCACCATCTCGATCAGCGCACGCTCCGCATCCGGAATATCGGAATGACCCGTCAGCGCACAGTCACCCTCGATCAGCGCGCCCTGACCCAGAAGCAGGGCACGATGAATGGACCCAGCACCCAGAGAGCCCTGCTGCGGCGCTTCCGTCGTCGGGATGAAACGCACACCCAGAAGCTCGATCACCTGACCGGAACGATACTCTTCCGAACCATAAGCACCACGATACAGATGCTTGAAATCCGGATCACGGAAGAGCGAAAGAAGCTGCAGATCATCAAGGTAACAGTGATACGCACCGTTGATCATCGGCACGTTGTTACGCCGCAGCGTCGCCACACCGGCCAGAACCTGCTGAATACCGAGCGTATCTGCAAGACCACTTGCGCCTGCCGTCTGGAGCGCCGCCGTAGTCAGACGACCATTCGGACGGATCACCAGAGGCGCCGTGGACGCCACAACAGCCTGACCTTCTGTCCCATCCGCAACAGAGACAGCCGCAGCGAACGTCATCTGTCCCGAAACACCGCCCGGCGCCGTGGACACACTCGTCGCATCCGCCGTCACGCTGACAAGCGTGTAGACATCCCCGCCAACCGTCACGGTCATGCCGTTGGTCGCGCTAATCGGCGTCACCTGACCGTTCACGATCACGGACTGGAAACCGCGGATATCGTCAACCGCGATGGTGTTTTCAGCACTGCCCAGCGTCGCGGTCACACGCGTATTGCCGCCCAGATAACCACCCACACCATTCTGCGCACCACCAAACAGCGTATTGCGCGCCAGACGGTCCAGCGACTGCATGGCCTGCACACCGTTGGTGTTGGCATTGGCCAGGAACTGCGACGCAATTCCCACGCCACTGGTGACCATGTTCAAATCGATCGTGTCGCCATACTGGTTGATGGACAGCGTATACTGTTCAACCGACCAGCCGGACGGGCTCAGACCATTATCGAAATTCGTGTTGCCCGTCGGGTTCAGAGGCGTCGTCACAGGCGCCTTGAGGCTCTTGCGGGTTTTCGTCAGCGTCTCACCGATGGCGTTCGGGAACACTTCACGATCGGCAACCTGACGAAAGCCCAGTCGGGATTTCAGGCCATTCTCGAATTCGCGGGCCAGAAAACCCTGCTGAATGGCGGCCTGAAGCTGAACAGGAAAATTATCAATGCTCATGTGTTTTTTCCGTAAATGTGTTTTCTGAACCCGGCCTGCCATCAGACCCGGTCAAATATCGTCCCGGGCTTCAGCCCTGGGCCAGAAACTGCCATTTGCGCGTTTCGTAATCCGCCTCACTGGCGGCGCGCGCATTGAACGGTTCGATCCCACCCGGCCGCGGCGCTGCCTGCCCGACCGTGGTCCCGCTCGAATATCCGGGTCGGAGCGCCTCGCCGAACAGATAGGCCCGCTCCTGACGGGCCTGCTGCAAAGCCTCGGCCACACCGACCACCGAACCATCCTCGCCCCGATCGATCCCCTTCAGGTCAATCAGCCGCACAACATCATCAGGATTATGCGCGCCATTCCGGATCGCCTCTGCCCGAAGCGCCGACACAATGACTTCACGGTCACTGTCTTCCCGCACTCGGGCCAGCGCCTCCTCATGACTGCGCTGAAGCGTCTCCTGTCGCGTCACAACATCCGTCATTTCCTGACGGACCGCCTCAACCTCGCTCCGCGCTTCATTCAGCGCCCGACGCAGAGCCTCTACATCCTCAATGGTGTCATCAGTTCCGGACATCATTCCCCCGTCAACACTCATGCTTGTTCAGAAGCACACCATTGCTCCAGCATTTTCCATTCCGTATTCGGATCAGAATTTCCCGATGCCATCGCAAACATCCGAACCGCCGTTTCGCGGCTCAGAATTCCATTGGAAACCGCCGTCACGAGCCCCTGCACCAGCGACAGAAGCTCCGGATCCGTGGACGGAAACCATGCCGGCCACCGCAGACTCATGCGGCAATACGGCAGGTCCTTGACAAGCGTTCCCCCGATCCGCAGCCCGTTTTCCAGAACACAGGAAAACCGGCACGCCATCCGGTAAATCGAAAGGAGCGCGCCTTCGCCGTAGGAATGCCGCAAACGATCCACCAGCCAGATCAGCGGCTGACACATCATCTCCATGGCCTTGCCTGACTGCGCACCGCCCACCCGGTCACCATGAGCCCGGTTGCCATGCAACTGCTCCAACACCACCAGACGCAGCTCCCGATAATGATCGAGCACCGCCCCCGCAGCATTCCCGTTGATTTCCAGAAGCTTGGCATCACCCTCGGGCGGAAGCGTCAGCGCCGAAGCAGCCCCCCCCTGATGCGC
>CALFLO010000092.1 GCA_937880175.1 uncultured Gluconobacter sp. | reverse complement strand
GCGGGCGCTCTGCATGTCCGCTTTCGCCTTGGCGAAGGCGGTGGCGGGCTTGCCGGTCAGGTCCTTGACGCGGTGACTCAGGATGTCGTTGACGCGCTGAAGGGCGCGTTGCAGGGCGTGATCCGCGCGGCGTCCTTCGGACTGCGCGGCGACCGTGGCCGGATCGCCGGGGGCGGGTGGCTTGGCGTCGGCGGGCTGCTCCATGCCGGGTGGGGGCTGCATGCCGAGCTGGCGGAGCAGATCGGCCGTGGACATCTGGCTGACATCCGGACGGCTGCCGTCATCGGGTGGGGCGGCGGCTTTCTGCGCCGCAGAAAGTCGGGACTGCGTGTGATCGAGCAGGAAGGTCTCGCGGTGGACGAGATCGTGCAGGGCCGCGCGCTGGGCCTGTGCTTCAGCCTGGGCCTTCATCTGGGCGGCGAGGGCCTTGAGGTCTTCGGGGCTGGCCTGACGCATGCGCTCGGCCATGTCTTCCATCTGCTGAAGCCGCTTGAGGGCTTCGTCGCCATGGCCCTGATTGGCTTCGGACTGAAGGCGGCGCATTTCGTCGGAGAACGGATCGGCCGAGCTGGTGCCGGACTGCGGCATCATGATGCCGCTCTGGGCCGCGCGCGAGAACAGGAGCTGCATCCGGCGGTTCAGGGCGTCCTTGAGGGCCTGCGTCCGGCGTTGCAGTTCTTCCTGTTCGGGGAGGGTATGGCCCTTGTCACCGAGGTCGCGCATGTGGTCGAGCTGCTGCTGGACGCCCTTCTGGGCGGCACGGACTTCAGCGGCGGCATCGGCGATTTCAGGTCCGTCGCGGCGCAGGTCATCGAGATAGAGCGCGAGTGCCCAGAGGTCGCCGGGGACGCGGTCCGCCGAGCTTTCGGGAGCGTCTTTCTGAAGGGACGCGATTTCAAGCCCCAGCGCAGCAAGGATGGAGCGTTCGTCGGTTGTCTGCGTCAGAAGAGACAGTTCGGCTGCGGCCTGCGAGGCGCGCTGCTGGCCGAGCATGAGGCGGCGGCGCAGGGCGACGAGGGCGCGGGCCAGCGGATCGGTGAACTTGCGGGCGCCGATCTGGAACCTGACGATGTCGCTGCGGCTTTCGCGGCCTGAAGCGCTTTTGGCGTGCAGGCGGCCTTCGACGTCCATTCCGGCGAACGGATCGGAGGACAGGTCCGGCGTGGCGACGCCTTTTGCGTCTTTGGGCTGGCCGTCGAGGGGGATGGGGACGCGCAGGATGCGGCCTCGCGTCAGGCCCGGCAGGTTGATTTCGGCTTCAAGCGAGGCAACGCCATAGCTCTGATGCACGTGCCAGGGCAGGCCGGTGCGCCAGTCGTCTTTCTGCGGGCCGGGTTTGCCATCCCATGTGACGGTCGGGGGGAGGTCGGGTTCGACCGTGACGCGCCATGATCCGAGCGTGCGGCCCCGGACGGTGATGCTGACGGTGCCGGACTGCTGGAGCGTGCCGTGAGTGTTCCAGCTCTGGGTGTCGAGCCGGTTTTCTGCGACGGAGGCGATGCCGGAAAGGCTGGGTTTTCCGTGGGCGCCCGTGATGGTGGCGTTGAGGATTGCGCCCTGCGGAACGTTGAGCGCGACGCGTCCGGTTGCGGACAGGAAGATCGGTGCGCCGGGCGCGTAGGGCGGGCGGTCGATCCAGGCCTGAAGTGTTGGCAGGGGGACACTGTCGTCGTCCGTGCCGGGCAGTAGGCCCGCATGCAGACGGGAGGGGGCGTGTGTGCCGCCCAGAACCGCCGCGATTACGATAGCCAGCGGGACCGCAATGAGCGCGAGGCGTTCGTGCAGGCTGGTTTTGGGGTGGGGTAGGCCGACGCGGAGGGTGCCGAGCGAGGCCGTGACGCGCTCGACATGGCGTGCCCAGATGGCGGACTGTTCGCCGTTTCCGGCATAGGCAGGGCGGTCGGTCAGGCTCAGAAGCGGCTGACAGGCGAGGCGGGAATCACGCTCGATCCGCCGGTCGGCCAAAGGGATGCTGACAGCGGGGACGCGGCGCAGGCCTGTGATGGTGAGCCATAGTGCTGTGCCGAGAACGCCGAGTTCGAGCAGGGCATGCAGCCAGTCCGGCAGGGACTGCGGGATGCGGGCAAGGCAGGCCAGCACGTAGAACGCGACCAGAAGCAGGGGCCAGCGCAGGGGCTCCCAAGCGCGTTCCCACCACAGGACGCGCTGGGCCTTGCGGCGCAGGGCTTTGAGGTGGAGGGCCGGGTTTGGCTCAGCCATGGTCGTCCTTAGCTGTCAGCCATTCCGGCACGGTTTCGGCAGCGATCAGTTCCGCAACGCTCTGGCGCTGGCGGATGATCTCCCATTTTCCATTGTCGATCAGGACCCGCGCCGCAAGTGGGCGGGAATTATAGGTGGAACTCATGACCGAGCCGTAAGCGCCGGTATCGAGCAGGGCGATCAGATCACCGCGCTTTGTGTCCGCAGGCAGGGCGCGGTCACGGGCGAAGATGTCGCTGCTTTCGCAGACGGGGCCTACGATGTCCCAGAGTTTCGTCGGACTGGTCAGGCCTGCGGGGGCAACGGGCATGATGCCGTGCCACGATTCATAAAGCGACGGGCGGGCGAGATCGTTCATGGCGGCGTCGAGCACGACGAAATCGGGATTGCCGGCCTTGGTTTCGATCACGCGGGTCAGGAGAATACCGGTCGGGGCGGAGAGCCAGCGGCCGGGTTCGATGCTGAGGCGGACGTCGAGATCGCCAAGCGTGTCGGCAATGACGCCGGCGAGCATGTCGGGCGAGGGGGCGATCTCGTCACGATAGCGAATACCGAGGCCCCCGCCGCAGTCCACGGCTTCGACCGTATGACCGGCCGCGCGGATTTCGCGGACCATGTCGGCCAGCCGGACATAGCCTTCGCGGAAAGGGCCGGCCGTGAGCATCTGGCTGCCGAGATGGACGGCCAGACCCACGAGGCGGACGTTCTTCAGGCTGGCGGCTTCACCATACAGGGCGACGGCGCGGCGGTGCTCGATCCCGAATTTGTCTCCGGCGCGGCCGGTGGAAATCTTGTCGTGCGTGTCGGCGTCCACGTCCGGATTGACGCGCAATGCAGCGCGGGCAACGCGGCCACAGGCGCGGGCGATCTCGTCGAGACGGTGCAGTTCCTCGACGCTCTCGACATTGACCTGTGCGATGTCGTGTTCGACGGCGGCCCGCAGTTCCGCATCGGATTTGCCGACGCCGGAGAAAACGATGGCCGAGGGGGAAATCCCGGCATGAAGGGCGCGCTGCATCTCGCCGCCGCTGACGATGTCCACGCCGTAGCCGCACTGGCGCAGGATGGTCAGGGTGGCCTGATGGTCCTGCGATTTCATGGCGAAATGCATGTTCACCGGCAGGTTCCGGGCCTCGAACGCGGCACGCAGTGCTTTTGCGCGACGGCGCAGCGTTTCGGCGCCCGTGATCCAGCACGGTGTGCCGACGGCTGCTGCGATGACGTGCAGGGGCACGCCTTCAAACAGGAGGCCGTCCCGTGCGTCCATCTTCAGGGAAGGGCGGGTTTCCAGCATGTCGTGGAAGGACGGATCGGTGGCGGGATCGGAAGGAAGCAGTGCACTCATGATGTTGATACCGTATCTCTCTTGGAAGCATGTTCCAAGCTGAACCCGCAGGGGATAATATCGTGGGCATGATACAGGAACTGATCCGAGAGGCCCTTGAGGCCCGTTCGCGTGCCTATGCACCTTATTCGCGCTTTCAGGTTGGGGCAGCGCTGCGGTGTGAGGGCGTTGTCCATTCCGGCTGCAATGTCGAAAACGCCGCCTACCCGCTGGGCACCTGTGCCGAGGCGGGCGCGATTGCTGCCATGGTGCGTGGTGGCGGGCACCGTATTGAAGAAATCGTGATCGTGGGCGGCGATGCGCCGTGTACGCCGTGCGGCGGGTGTCGCCAGAAGCTGCGGGAATTCGGGTTGCCGGAGCTTCAGGTCCATATGATTTCGCCCAGAGGGGATCTGCTCATGACCCGGACGCTGGCCGAGCTTCTGCCTGATGCGTTCGGTCCGGATCATCTGGGATGAAACGCCCTGGGGCGCTGTTGATGCTCTGTCTGTGCGGTAGTGGTGCGCTGGCGGCTCCGGCCGTGGCACTGCCGGGACTCGGACCGGACAGTCATCGCAGCGTCGTGGATGTAAATACTGCGCCCTGGCGGATCCTCGGGCGGGTTCAGACGTCCCTGGGCGGGCGGTGTACGGGATTTGCTGTAGCGCCGACCGTGATGGTCACGGCGGCGCACTGCCTGTGGCTGCCTGCAACACGACATTATATCCAGCCCGCGGATGTTCATGTCCTGATGGGCTATGCGATGGGGCAGTACCGGCTGCATGCACAGGTGACACAGTTTGTTATTGCCTCCGGATATGACCCTGAAAATGAAGGCGGCACGGCGTCCGAGGATCGGGCCACGCTGGTTCTGGACCGGCCGGTCGTCACGTCGGCGGATCTTGTGCCTTATGGTGAGGCGCGGATGGGGGCACTAGCGATGCTGGTCGGGTATCCGCAGGATCGGCCCGAGGTCCCGTATGGTGATATCGCCTGTCAGATCAACGGGTTGGCCGTCAATGGACTGATCCACCATGACTGCTCGGCGACACGGGGGGACAGCGGTGGCCCGCTGCTGGTGCGCCAGCCTGACGGGCAATGGGGGATTGTCGGAATTGATGTGCTGGCGACGGAGGGGCGGGGCGGGTTTGCTGCGCCGCTGCCGCACTGAAGCCGGAATGTGCTTTTTAGGTTGCCATGCGCCGGATGCACGTCAGAAAAAATTCACACATGCAAACATGAGCCCTGTCGCGACGTTGCACAGGGCAGGACACCAGATTGGGTGCCACAGGTTTTTCAATCCCGGAAGGTGATTGCCATGTATGTCATGTCCATGAAGGAGGCTTCATCGCGCGTGGCTCCGAAAGGAGGACCCCGCGGAGACTCCAAAAGGGTCAACAGAAAGCATGTTCTCGTTGTCGAGGATCAGGCGCTTCTGCGCTTTCTCGCGGCCGACATGCTGGAAGAGGCGGGCTATGAGGCATCTCTTGCGGCTGATGCCGGCGAGGCGCTTCAGGTGCTGGCCCGGAACCCGGATATTGGCACGATCTTTTCAGACGTGAACATGCCCGGTGAGATGGACGGTGTGGATCTTGCCCGGCTGATCCGTGAGCATCGTCCGGAAATCGGGCTGGTCCTGACGTCGGGAACGCGAATTCAGGATCTGGGACAACTGCCGGGGGGCACGATGTTCCTCTCCAAGCCCTATGAGTGGGACGAGGTCTATCGCTGCCTGGAGCGGGTTCGGCACTGAGTTGCCGAATTAATTATAATGGGGAGAAAGCAATGTGGTGCACCCGAAAGGACTTGAACCTCTAACCCCCAGATTCGTAGTCTGGTGCTCTATCCAGTTGAGCTACGGGTGCGGACACATTGTATTAGGTCTTCATCAGGAGAAGACTGGTGCACCCGAAAGGACTTGAACCTCTAACCCCCAGATTCGTAGTCTGGTGCTCTATCCAGTTGAGCTACGGGTGCGCTGTGAGGCGGGGTTTTACAGAGGCTTAGCTGACCTGACAACCCCGCTTTTGAAAAAATTTCAGTTCCGCGTCATGGTGATATGCGCACGGCATGACGGCGAGCCGAAAATGCCCCCGATGGCCTGTCCGACGGGGTAGCCGTTGAAGACGACGGCTGTGGGATGGTGGTTCATATCCGTCATGGCCATCTCGGCATGATAGTGATGGTTGCCGGGTGTGTAGGTGCCGTGCAGGACCTGTGAGCCGTCTTCCGGCGTGAACAGGATTTCCTTGCCGCGGATACGCAGGGTCGAAGGACGTGCCGTCGGGCAGGTCCCCTGATCCGTGACGAGCGCGCCGACCCAGGAGCCGGTCGGGTCATGTCCGGGGTCCGGGGTGCCGGCGCAGGCGGCGAGCAGGGCCGTGGCGGAGAGGGCGAAAAGTGCTGGCAGGCGCATGTTGTTCCTGTTCCGTGTTGCAGAATGGATGACGCAGACGACACAACACCTTATAGGAGAGCCTCAAAAGGCACCATGAAACCGGAACGCGAGGCCATGACATTGACCCAGCAGGACGCCAGCACCGTCGAAAAGCTCGACGAAACTCTTCACGAAGACCGTATCCTCATTCTGGATTTCGGCAGCCAGGTGACGCAGCTCATTGCGCGCCGCGTCCGCGAAAGCGGCGTTTACTGCGAGATCTGGCCGTATACCGCGACCGAGGAAAAGATCCGCGCTTTCAATCCGCGCGGCATCATCCTGTCCGGCAGCCCGGCCAGTGTGCATGACGAGAATGCACCGCCGATTCCGGATGTGGTCTTCGCGCTGAACCGCCCCGTGCTGGGGATCTGCTATGGCCAGCAGGCGATGTGCCAGAAGCTCGGCGGCAAGGTCGAGAACCATGAACATCGCGAATTCGGCCGCGCTTATATTGATATCGCCGAGGACTGCTCGCTGTTCCGGGGCGTCTGGGCGCGCGGCAAGCGTGAGCAGGTCTGGATGAGCCATGGTGACCGCGTCACGCAGCTTCCGCCGGGCTTCCGCGCTGTCGCCCATTCCGAAGGTGCGCCGTTCGCGATCATCGCGGATGAGGGGCGCCGTCTGTATGGCGTACAGTTCCATCCGGAAGTCGTGCACACGCCGCACGGCGCCGCACTGATCCGCAACTTCACGCATAATGTTGCGGGTTGCAGCGGAACCTGGACGATGGCGGGTTTCCGCGATCTGGAAATCGCCCGCATCCGCAAGCAGGTCGGTTCAGGTCGTGTGATCTGTGGTCTGTCGGGCGGCGTGGACAGTTCTGTTGCCGCCAAGCTGATCCATGATGCGATCGGCGATCAGCTGACCTGCATTTTCGTGGATCCGGGCATCATGCGGACAGGCGAGACGGACGAAGTCGTCAAGACGTTCCGTGGGCGTTTCAACATCCGCCTTGTCCATCGTGATGCGTCCGAGCTGTTCCTGCGTGAACTGGCTGGCGTGACGGACCCGGAAACCAAGCGCAAGACGATCGGCCGTCTGTTCATCGAGGTCTTCGAGGAAGAAGCCGCAAAGCTCGGCGGCGCGCAGTTCCTCGCACAGGGAACGCTGTATCCGGATGTGATCGAGAGCGTGAGCTTCTCGGGTGGTCCGTCCGTGACCATCAAGTCCCATCACAATGTCGGCGGTCTGCCGGACCGTATGAACATGGAACTGGTCGAGCCGCTGCGTGAGCTGTTCAAGGACGAGGTCCGCATGCTTGGCCGTGAGCTGGGTATTCCGGAAAGCATCGTCGGGCGGCATCCGTTCCCGGGGCCGGGACTGGCGATCCGTATTCCAGGTGATGTCACGAAGGAAAAGCTGGACCTGCTGCGCAAGGTGGACGTGATCTATCTTGAAGAAATCCGTCGCGCCGGGCTGTATGACGCGATCTGGCAGGCTTTCGCGGTTCTGCTGCCGGTGCGGACCGTTGGCGTCATGGGCGATGGCCGGACCTACGATCAGGCCTGCGCCCTGCGCGCCGTGACCAGCACGGATGGCATGACGGCGGAAGTCTATCCGTTCGACTTCGCGTTCCTGAACCGGGTTGCCGGTCGTATCGTCAACGAGGTGCGCGGCATCAACCGCGTGACCTACGATATTACGTCCAAGCCGCCGGGCACCATCGAGTGGGAATGATACCTATTCTGGCATGGGCTGGTATCAGCAGCATGACAGTGCCTCAAAAGCCCGCAGAAATGCGGGCTTTTTTGTGGTGTGATCGGAGCTTGGGTTGTGTCGTCAGGAGCGCTCAGGCAAACCGGATGATCTGTTGTAAAAAATTATTCCTTTAAATTTGTGATGAAAAATATGAGCACTCAACCACAGAATATTTTCGCAAAGAAAAATAATGATATCGAATATTTGCGAGGAATTTCTATTGCTCTTGTTCTGATTGAGCATATCAAGGCAAATTTCCATAGTCATGTTCTTGATGTGCTTAATTCAAATTTTATGTCATTTTGGGGCGGAAATGACATTTTCTTTGCGATTTCAGGCTATGTTATTTCGTCATCGCTCTTCAAGCAGCGTGCAAGAGCCGCGACAGGTTTCCAGAAAGTCAAGCAACTGGTGGTGTTCTGGATCAAGCGCGTCTGGCGATTGTGGCCAGCTGCATGGTTCTGGCTGCTGATTCCGTTGGTCGTCCGTCTGGTCGCAACGCCTGCTTTACATGATGCCGAAACTTTGCGCAGTCTGGCGGCAAGTATACTTTGTGTGGTTTTGAATGTTGCCAATCTTCAGGAATGGTGTGCTAAAATAGGATTTGGAATACCGGACACTGTCTGGGAACATTACTGGAGTCTTTCCGCAGAGACGCAGTTTTATCTTATCATTGCCCCTCTCATTCTTTTTCTGAGAAAGAGGACGGTGGTCATTCTGATGATGCTGGCGATTGCCGCACAGTTTTTCCTGATACGGCCAGCTAGTTCAACCAATCTGTGGTGGTTTATCAGGAGTGATGCTCTGGCATGGGGTGTTCTTCTTGGTATTCTGGACACAAATGTATCCTACAAGAATTTGCTGGAGCCGACATTCCTCAGGCATAAATGGGCTGGCAGAAGTATTACAATATTGATGGTAGTGTTGGTATGCTCTACGCAGCTGCTCTATTTCCTGCCGTTCTCAGTTGCATTGATTGCAATGGCAAGCGCTGTTCTGGTATTTATTTCAAGTTATAACAAATCATATCTCGGGATTACGGGGCCTGTCGGGAAGTTTCTGCTGTGGCTCGGAGACAGGTCTTATTCTGTCTATCTGCTGCACTATTTCGTTATCTGGTCTGTTATGACCCTGACGCCTCTTGGCAAGCTTCATCAGGACTTCCTGGGGGTTTCCGTTATTCTGGTGTCGATCATTCTGGGGATCTTTGTGCTGAGCGAGCTTAGCTATCGTTTCATTGAGGTGCCCTCCCGGATCCGTGGTCATCGACTGGCGCGGCAGTATGAAGAAGCGCACAGTTAGGTCTTTCCCGGAGATCGGATTTGTTTGGCGGGGCATGTCAGGTTCGCGTGCCCTGCTGTTGGACTTGTGTGGCGCAGTGAGGGGTGACACTGTGACATGTTTTGAAACTTGAGGAGTTTCCCGATGCCCATCCGGTTCTTTGCGTTTTCCGCTTCACTGCTTCTGGCCGGTCTGGCCCTGATGCCGGCAGGTCTGTCATCGACGGCCATGGCAGCTGGAACGGCTGAAGCGCCCTGTGAGACGGATCTTTGCCGCAATGTGCGTCAGTCCTGGGCTGCAGTTCGTCATGGCACGTCTGATGCGGCTGACTGGACGAAAACACAGAGTGTGAAGGGTTGGGATGCCACCAAGACCGGTGTTTCCCATGCCGCGCACTGGACGGGCAAGGAAGGCGAAAAGGGCTGGAAGGCCACGAAGAACGGCACGAAAGAGGCGGTTCACGATACGGGCGTCTGGACGAAAAAGACGGCTCATGACCTCGATCCGGGGAGTCCGGCCAAGGCTCCGGACGGCAAGACGGATTGATCGATCGGTAGGATTGTTAGTCTGGGTATAAAAAAAGGCCTGTCCCTTGGGGCAGGCCTTTTTTGTGCGCAGGCGGGGCGTTTTTATTCGTGGTGGTGTTTGTGGCCGGTCAGTTCGGTCGTGAGCTGGGCGCGGGCTTCGCCATCCGGATATTTTTCGGTATGAAGGTTGATGTAGCTCTGTCCGGCCTGGATTTCCTTGACCTGATCGGGCGTGAGCTGAAGTGTTCCGGTCATGCGGGTTGTGTAGGGACCGTTGATCGGGGCCAGAACCCCGGCGTCCTGACCTTCGGCTGCGGGGCCGTGCAGATGGGCTGCTGTGACCGGGCCGGACAGGCCGTTATCTTCGAAACGGTAGGTCAGGGTGTTTTTCGTGGTGTCCAGCATCGCGGAGGCCGAGCCCTTGATCGGGGCCGTGGCACCGTGCTCGCCCTTGAACGGGCCGAAAAGATGCAGGGTTTCGGCGGAAGCGGGCAGGGCGGTTACCGACAGGCCGAGGGCCAGTGTCGTCAGCAGAAGTCCGGTGCGCATGGAAGTCCATCCTTGCAGAAGTTGGACTTACTGAACGTCTGCTCAGGTTTCGAGTTCGGTGTTCCAGTACAGATAATCGCGCCAGCTTTCGTGAAGGTAATGCGGCGGGAAGGTCCGGCCGTTTTCCTGGAGGCGGCGGCTGCTGGGCTGCACCGGTTTGCGGTGGGGGTGCATCCCGAGTTCGCTGGGGAGTTTGGAGCCTTTCAGCAGGTTGCAGGGGCTGCAGGCCGTGACGACGTTTTCCCAAGTCGTCCGGCCGCCACGGGCGCGGGGGATGACGTGATCGAAGGTCAGTTCATGGGTGGGCAATCGGTCATGGCAGTACTGACACGAAAAATTGTCCCGTAGAAAAACATTGAAGCGGGTGAAGGCCGGTTTGCGGGCGCCGGGAATGTAGTCTTTCAGTGCGATGACGCTGGGGAGGCGCATGCTCTGGCTGGGGGAATGGACGACGGCGTCCTCATATTCGGAAAGGACCGAGACGCGATCAAGGAAGACAGCCTTGACGGCTTCCTGCCAGGACCAGAGCGAGAGCGGAAAATAGGATAGCGGACGGAAATCCGCGTTCAGGACAAGAGCCGGAAAATGTTGAC
>CALFLO010000091.1 GCA_937880175.1 uncultured Gluconobacter sp. | reverse complement strand
GTCTTGGGGACGTGGGGCTGATTGCGGGGATCACCTGGATCGTTGCCGGGGCCAAGAGCGCGATACCCGGCGGGAACGGCCGGGTTCATCGGTATGGCCAGCGAGGCATCGATGGCGTCCTTGTTTGCCAGATCAGGGAACTGGTTCAGGATTGGGCCGACGCGCGAGATGATCTTCTTGACGGTTGGCGCTGCGTTCCAGGCTGCTGTGGTCCAGCCATGGGTCGCGGCCGTGCCCTGCGGACTGTCCAGCATGACATAGACCGCATAGTGAGGGTTGTTCATCGGGAACACGCTGGTGAACGCTGAGACGTTGACGTGTTTCAGGTATCCGCCATGCGCGCCAATCTTCTCAGCCGTACCGGTCTTGCCGCCGACATAATAGCCCGGCACTTCGGCGGATTTGCCGCTGCCCATCGTGACGTCGAGGCGCAGCAGCTTGCGCAGAAGCGCTGAGGTCTGCTCGGACAGGACGCGCGTGCCCACGGGCGTCTCGGCTCCGATCTCGTCGCTGTCCGCATCCGGTCGGTAGGCGACAGGACGAACCTGTGCCGCGTCGGCATTCGGAGCGGGTTTGCTGTCGTCCTCGGTATCGCGCGCCACGAGCGTTGGTTTGAGCAGGATACCGCCATTCACGGTTGCTGCTGTGCCACGCACGATGGCCAGTGGCGGCTCGGCAACACCGTGACCGAATCCGACCGTCATGACCGTGGAGATGCCCCAGTTGCGTGATGCCGGGACGAGCGGGCGTCCGGCTTCAGGCAGTTCGACGGGAACACGGTTGAAGAAGCCCATGTTCCGCAGCCAGTCCTGCTGTCGTGCCGCGCCAACATCAAGTGCGATATGCGCCGCTGCCGGATTGGACGAGAACGCCAGAACGCCGGGCAGGGATAGCCATGGGGCGAAGTGATCGGTCTTCATGTCGCGGATTGTAAAGCGGCCGACCTTGATCGGGATGGTCGAAAAGCGGTCCCACAAATGGACGATCCCGAGTTGCAGGCCCATCGCCGCCGTCTGAAGCTTGAACGTCGAGCCGGGTTCGTACATGCCGGTGACGGCGCGGTTGAAGCGGGCGTCATTGGGGGCGTGACCGAAATCGTTAGCGTCGTAATCGGGCAGGCTGACCATGGCCAGGATTTCGCCGGTGCGGACATCCATGACGATCGCGCTCGCGCCAATGGCCGAGAACTCGTCCTTTGCGGCCTGAAGCTCGTCATGCGCCACGGTCTGAACACGGACGTCCAAGGACAGGCGCAGGGGGGTGCGATCGGAGTTCAGGCGCTTGTCGAAATAACGCTCCACGCCCGCGATGCCATGATCGTCAATATCGACGCTACCCATGATCTGCGCAGCCGTGCGGCCCAGCGGATAATGACGGCGTTCGCCAGCTTCGAAATAGATGCCAGGAATGCCCAGATTGTTGATGGCGATTTCCTGAACGGGCGAAATGTCACGCGCTAGGTAGACGAACTGCTTTTTCAGCGACAGGCGCCGGATCGTCTCGTCGCGGTCAAGCTGCGGCAGCACTTTCCGAAGCTTGTCTGCGGCATCCGCCGGATCGATCAGCTCCATCGGGTTCGCATAGACCTGCGCCACCGGAAGCGACAGTGCCAGAGCCTGACCTGTGCGGTCGGTAATAGTCGCGCGCTTGACGGTAGGCAGGACGAAATCGCCCGACATTTCGCCGCGAGGGTCGCTTTTGGGAATGTCCGGGACCTGAGGCGCGATCTGACGCTTCTCCGGTTCCATCGGCATCAGGACGGTGGCGACGGTCGCCTTGAGGGCCACGGCGCCATAAATCGCAAGAAACCCCATCCCGACGCCGAGCAGACGCCCATGCATCTGATCAAGATTCAGCCTGCGGAACCCCCGGGGCGTTGTGCCCTGCCGGGAACGCCCTGACGGCACATCCGGACGCCCGGGGCGCTGTGAACCGGAAGAAGGTGGCACGTCCTGGGGCATCGTGCGGGGGTGCGTCCTGTTGAAAGGCTCGCCCTAAGCTATCCGAAAATGCTGAACGAGCGGTTAACGATGGAAAGGCTTTCAGTTAGCCAACGGCACCGGCGCGGGCAATGCGTCATTCGCATTTCCCAGAGCGGAAAGTTGTGTGTGATGTGTGCGGGGATGCTCTTCGGCCAGACGGGTCGGGGCCGCACTGTGGCTGACGCGAACGGTCTGGGGATGCCAGGCGGCAACCATCAGCGGGGCAGGGTGGCTTTCACGATAGCTCACGAGACGGACGCTGGGCGCGCTGTCCGCATGGGCATGGACTGGCGTTGAAACTGCGCGTGGCGCAGCGGACGCGATCTGCATGTCTGCATTCCGGGTGTGGGAGACATGCGACATTGCTGCGACAGGCTTCGGCGTTGAAACCGGGTGAATCGCCGTGGCCACGACCACCGGGCGCGTAGGGGGCTGAGCAGGCGCAGGGGCATGCACAACAGTCTGCGGGGCGGGCAGGGGCAGATGAGCGGCTTCAGCGGCACGGTTCACGACTTCATGCAGACCTTCGCGCGGGTCGGCAGGCTGTGCTTTTGAGCCGGGGGCAGGAAGATGCGCTTCGAGCGACGCCATACGGATGAACTGGTCCGGCTCCATGGGATGCAGGGCCGGAACGAAACGTGCTGTCAGAGTGTTCAGGCGGTCCGGCTGGTTCAGGAGTGCCCATTCGGTCCGGAGCATGGCCGTCTGGCTGCGCACGCGCTGCGTGTCCTGCACGATCTTCGTGATCTTCTGGTCCAGAACCGTGGTCTCATGCTTCTTGGTATAGAGAAACAGGCCGGATCCTGCGGCGAGGACAGCGCAGGCGACGGTGAAGGGCCGGATCATGAGGGCATTCCTGAGACGGGCATCTTGGAGACGGGATTACGGACCAGTGCACGCAGACGGGCGCTGCGCGCGCGCGGGTTTTCCCGGGATTCCTCATCCGTGGCGGAGAGGGGACGGGAATAAAGAAGGGAAAAGGCCGGTGCTTCCTGACGGAGCGGCGCCGGTTCGTAACGGGAAGGATTTCCCGTGCGGCCTGCAAGAACGGCCATGGCACGTTTCGCCAGACGATCTTCCAGAGAATGGAATGTTACGACGACGAAAATGCCGCCGGGAGCCAGCAGACGCGGCGCGGCTTCCAGCGCCCGTTCCAGTTCGCCAAGCTCGTCGTTCACGGCAATCCGCAGGCCCTGAAAGCTGCGGGTGGCCGGGTCGATATTGGCGCGGTCGCGGGGGACGCAGCAGCGGATGATATGTGCGAGCTGACCGGTCGTGGTGATCGGGGCCTCGGCGCGTGCCGCCACGATGGCGCGTGCGATGCGGCGGGAGAGCTTTTCTTCACCATAGCGGTACAGAATGTCCGCCAGATCAGCTTCCTTGCTGGTGTTCACGAGATCCGCGGCAGAGAGGCCGTCAGAGCCCATGCGCATATCCAGCGGGCCGTCATTGCGGAAGGAAAACCCGCGCTCGGCCTGATCAATCTGGAAGGACGAAACACCCAAATCCAGAACGATACCGTCAAACGGGCCTTCAGCGCCAACAAGAGCCTCCATGTCGCCGAACGTGCCCTGATGCATCTTCAGGCGACCGTTGGCCTGAACGGCCATGGCGTTTCCACGCTCAATGGCGGCAGGGTCACGGTCAATGCCGTCGAGGGTGCAGTCAGCCGCATTCAGAATGGCGCGGGCATAGCCGCCGCCGCCAAACGTGCCATCCAGATACCGTCCGCCAGCACGCGGGGAGAGGGCTTCGAGAACCTCATGCAGCATGACCGGAACATGACCGGAATGGACCAGGGTAATCGCGCTCATTCCGCTGCTCCCACATTGTTGGAGCGACGGCTGGTTGCAAGCGTTTTGGCACGGCTGCGGGCAGCCTGTCGGCGCTCCGCTGCGGCTTCGGGGTTCCAGATCTGGAACGTCCGGCCAAGGCCCATGAAGGAAACTTCGTCCGTCAGGACGGCGTGCGTACGCAGATTTTCGGGAAGAATGATGCGGCCTTCCTTGTCGCTGTCCAGCGGATAGGCGTCCGCATAGAGGCTGGCGGCCAGATCTTCATGATCTTCCGAAAAGGGGTCGTATTCGTCGAGCGGTGTTGCAAGCGATGCGAAAGCGCCGACCGTCCAGCCTTCGATGCAGGGATGGAGATGGGACGGACGCAGGATGACCAGTGGATCTCCCGGCTGGGCCTGTGATTTCAGGGCGGCGCGGAAAGATGCGGGAATGGAGACACGGCCCTTGGCATCGAAACGGTTCTGATGCGTGCCGAGGAACATGCTCATGGATGATGTGCCTCCTTCCTGCGTCAGAACCGGTCATGCGGTTGCTGGTTATTTGGCTTGGTCTTGACTGGGATATCATGGGATTTCATGGGACGTCAAACAGATATCGTCAGAAAACCGCAGAAAACTGCGACATTTTCAAAATCGGAAATGTGACGGAATTTTTTGCTTTTTGTTAGGGATTATCAGGGATAATCGCGAAGGCGGATCTATACCTGCCGTTATTTGTTCTGTTTTTGTTCTTCTTGGTGGAGGGGAACAATTACTGGAAGAACGGATTTTTCAGAGGTGCCAGACGGCCTGTAAGCCGGGTTCTGTCCGCCCGAAAGCGGGACGATCATTCCTCTGGGACCTGCATTGCTGCAGGCCTCGCGCAACCAACCCGAACGACGGGGCGAGAAACCCCCGGTCTCCTTGCGGACACCTGCCGTTCCTATTCGGTCTTGCTCCCGGTAGGGTTTACCATGACCATCGCCGTTGCCGGAGATGCGGTGCGCTCTTGCCGCACCGTTTCGCCCTTACCCGCAACATGTTTCCCGGCGATAAATCGCGTGGAAAACAGCCCGGCGGGCGGTCTGTTTTCTGTGGCACTGTCCCTGGGGTCGCCCCCGCCGGCAATTAACCGGTACCGTCTTCCCATGGAGCCCGGACTTTCCTCCCTGTGTGCGATCCTCATCGCACACACAGCGATCGTCCAGCCGTCTGGCGGCGCAGACACTGCTCCGGGATGCCTGTGGGGTCAAGGGCAGACTTTCCGGCGTGATCCCGGCATAATGGCGAAATGCGACCGACCCTGACATTGCGCCTCTTCCTGTTCTGGCTGGCCCGGCAGAGCCGCAGGCGCGGTGTTGCGCCCCGCCGGATCGCTCTGGATGAAATCCCGCCCATTCCCGCTGTGCAGCCATCGGCGGACATCCTGCGGCAGATCCGGCGTGTGACAGGCCGTCCGAGTTTTCCGGTCAGACTCTCCTCGCTGAGGATCCGCCGATGGCGTGAAATCCGAGTGCCTGGAGCCGATGGTTTCCGGACTGCGCGCCTGTATCGCCCGCGCGGAAACGTGCGGGGGGTGGTGCTTTTTCTGCATGGCGGCGGATTCGTGCATTGCGATCTGGTGTCCCATCACGGGATCTGCTGCCGCCTTGCGGCCGCGTCAGGCGCGATGGTGCTCTCGCTGGACTACCGGCTCGCACCCGAGCATCGTTTCCCGGCCGGTCTGGAGGATGCCAAAGCTGCTCTGGACTGGATTTTCAGGACTGTAGGCGAGGATGTCCCCATTGCGGTGGCGGGAGACAGCGCGGGGGGCAATCTGTCCGCTGCACTGACGCAATGGGTGCAGGCGCGGGGGCTGCGCCCGCTCAGCGCCCAGCTTCTCTACTACCCGGCTCTGAGCGGGCCATTCGTGCCGCCCTCACGCAGGGTCTATGCGGAAGGCTACATGCTGAGTGCGGAGCTTCTGTACTGGTATTGCGGACAGACGCTGAGCAGCCCGGAGCAGCTTTTCGATCCTGCGTTTTCGCCGTTGCTGGCAGACGGTTTCCAGAACCTTCCACCTGCCATGATCGTGACAGCGGGGTTTGATCCGCTCAGAGGGGAAGGGGAGCTTTATGTCCGGTGTCTTGATGGGGCGGGCGTGCCGGTCAGGCTGAGAAACTTTCCGCGCATGATTCACGGCTTCCTGAACGGCTACGCGCTGTTCCGGGACGGGCGTCAGGCTTTACGGGAAGGGGGGATGTTCCTGCGTGATGTTTTTGCGCGCGACGGCAGTGCGACCCGTTAGGGAGGCGCACTGCCAGGGAAGCGTTGCCGAGGAAGCGTTACAGGGGCAGGTCGTGGAACGCGCCGGGCGTTCCTGAATCTGTCTGAACCGTCCGCTCCGAGCGATTGATCTTCAGGGTGAAGAGCTTGTCTGCCGAGGGTGTTGTTCCGGGGCAACCGTTCCCGTGCCGTCCGAGAACATCCATCGTCGGCGTATTGTCAGATGAATTGCCGTTGACGACAAAGACGAGGCAGTTACGGGGCAGGTCCGTCAGGTTGTCTTTCACAACGGCCAGACGGAGATGCTCCACCAGGGCCGTGTTGTCGAACCAGCTCAGCTTGCTGAACGTGATCTTGTCGTAGGACATGTCCAGCAATCCGGTCCGGACGGCGATGAACATCAGCAGAAAAGCCGGGATGACGACCAGAAGCCGACGCAGCAGAAGTTGTTTGAAGCTGCGGGGCTGCCGGCGTGGACCGCGGCCTGGCGCGCGGCCCAGATGGGGCGTTGCGCTTTTGTCGTCGTTCAAATGTGGTTACTCCGAGGCTTCATGCCATGTGTCGCCGTGCCGGGCGAGCAGCTGCGTCGCCTGTTCAGGTCCGTAGGAGCCTGCACTGTAGGTCTGCATGGGAACTTTGTCATGCTTCCATGCATCCAGAACCGGCTCGGCCCAGCGCCATGCCGCCTCGACTTCGTCGCGGCGGATGAACAGGACCGGATCACCCCGAACGGCGTCGAGAAGAAGGCGCTCGTAGGAATCCGGGAACGGCAGACCGCCTTCCATGCGGATGGACGTGTCGAGGTCTGCCGTGCGCAGGTTGAAAACGTCCAGCGCCGGGTTCTTGACGTTCAGCTGCAGGTCCACGCCTTCGTTGGGCTGGATGCGCAGGACAAGCCTGTTGCTGGCCGGGGTCTCGCCGAACATGGTGGTTGCGGCCGGGCGGAACGTCACGACGATCTCGCTGACCTTGCGTCCCGAGCGTTTGGCTGTGCGGATGTAGAAAGGCACGTCTTTCCAGCGTGGTGTGTCCACCCATGTGCAGATCGCCGCATAGGTTTCCGTGGTGCTGGGCTGGCCGAGCTCTTCGAGGTAGCCAGGCACATTTTCACCGCCGACGACGCCGGCCGTATACTGCGCACGGACCGTCTCGGTGGCTGCCGTGGCGTCAGTGATCGGGCGCAGGGCGTTCAGGACCGCCAGCTTGGCGTTGCGGACAGCATCGGCCTCAAGGGAATCGGGGGCTTCCATAGCAACCAGACACAGCACCTGAAGCAGGTGGTTCTGGATCATGTCACGAAGCGCACCGGACGTGTCGTAATAGGCCGCGCGGCCTTCAACACCGACGGTCTCGACTGCCGTGATCTGCACGCTCTCGATATGTTCGCCCGACCAGGCCGCACTCATGAGCGGATTGGCAAAGCGCAGGGCGAGAACGTTCTGGACCGTCTCTTTTCCAAGATAATGGTCGATCCGGTAGATCTGCTTTTCCGGGAAATACTGGCCGACCCCGTCATTGATGGCGGTGGCGGTGGCCATGTTCGTCCCGATCGGCTTTTCGAGAACGACCCGCGAATTGGCGGTGATCAGCCCGTAGCGGTTCAGGTTTTCGCAGATGCTGGCGTAAAGCTGTGGCGCGGTTGCGAAATAATAGACCCGGACCCGATCGGGCTGCGCCTTGGCCAGCAGCGACTTCAGGGCGTCCCACTGGGTGCCCTCGCGGCTGCTGTCCAGCGTCACATAATCGAGGCGGGCCAGAAAACGGTCCACCAGTCCCGGAGTCAGGATATCAGACGGCAGAAACCGCTGAAGCGCATCGCGGGCTCGGGCGACATAGGCTTCCCGTTCCAGGTCCGTCCGGGCGGCTCCGATGATGCAGGCATCATCTGGAATCTGGCCCATCCGGAAACGGTTATAGAGCGCGGGCAGCAGCTTGCGCATCGTGAGATCGCCAGTGGCGCCGAAGATGACATAGTCGAAGGGCTCGACCTGCTGGAAATGTTCCATGGAAGACTCTCTGACCTCTCGAACCCGCAGACCGGGAAAAAAGGGTTAGGGTTCAGGCCCTTTCGGGCACCGTCTAGTTCCCTGTCAGAGGCCTTTCTGTCAAGGGATGAGCCCTGCACGACATCGGGAGAAAAGCTTCGTCATGCTCACGCGTTCATGAAACGTGCACATAATTCCGTTGACCGTCCCGCCCTCATCACGATAAGCCGCGCGGCGGATGCTGTGTTCACGCAGCGCCGGGAAAGACAGCCCACTAGCCAAGACTTACGCCTCAGGAAGGAAACCGGACATGGATGCAGAAAGCAAAAGCGAAGGCGCTGCCACAGGCGGGATCGCTGCGGATCGTCTGCGCTCCATCATCGAGCGCGTCGAGCGTCTGGAAGAAGAGCGCAAGGCTCTGGCCGGGGACATCAAGGACATTTTCTCCGAAGCCAAGTCCGCCGGGTTTGACGTGAAGGTGATCAAGCAGATCATCCGTCTGCGCAAGCAGGAGCCGGCCGAGATCGAGGAGCAGGAGACGCTGCTCGATATCTATCGGCGTGCCCTTGGGATGTAATTCCGGTCTCCGGAAACCCGAACGCGTCCCCTTCAGACTGGACCAGGCCTCCTTATGATGTCTGATTTTTCATGGCTGCCTGGCTGGGCCTTCGGGTGCCTGGCCGTGGTAGCCGCCCTGTTTGCGCTGGCGCTGCTCTGCATGCCCTTCGCCGTTTTCGGAACCAAGCCCCGCTTGCAGGATCTGGAGTTCCAGATTGCTGAAATGCGCGCGGAACTGCGGGCGCTCAACCTGCGCCTTGCGGTTTCAACACGGCCGGACAGTCTGCCTGCTGCATCAGACAGGCAGGTCGTCGCGGAGCCTGAGACACGTCTGGCCCAGCCGCAGACAACCCTGCCGGATGAAGAGTATCTGACGCCTGTGCGAGGCCTGCGTCCCGATCTGCCCTCCTATGAGGACGGTCCGGGGCTGCGGGATCCTGAGACTCTGCCCCGGCGCGGCCAGCCATCGGAATATACCGTAAGGGAAGAGGGGGCCGACCGCTCCGAGAGGGCGTGGACCCGGGCTCCGTGGGAGCAGGACTTGCCTTCGCCTGTACGCCAGCCACTGGGGCGAAGCATGGACAGGAAGGTGGCCGGCAGGCCGGCCGTCGAAGAAGACGCTTACCGGTCCCGCGCGGAACCCAAGCTGCGCTGGCCTCCCAGAAATTAAGAGTCTTCCGGGAGACGGGCCTTCAGCCTGTCAGGGGTGATCGAGGGCGAGATCATCCCGATGGATCAGGGCATCACGTCCGCGATAGCCGAGCAACTGCTCCATTTCTCCGGAACGATGGCCGATCAGTTTCTGGCTCTCTTCCGAGTCATAGGCAATCAGGCCGCGTCCGATAATAGCCCCGTCAGCCTCCCGGATGACGACGAGATCGCCGCGTCCGAAACTGCCGTCAAGTCCGGTCACGCCTGCGGGCAGGAGGGAAGCGCCATCGTCAAGGGCGCGACGGGCGCCCGCGTCGATCGTGAGTGAGCCCTTCGGCTGAAGGCTGCTGCCAATCCAGCGTTTGCGGGCCGATCCGGCATCCGTCTGCGCCAGAAACCACGTACACAGACCGCCATCCTGTAATCGGCGGAGGGGATGGTGTTCCTGTCCGGCTGCGATGACCATGTTCGCACCCGCACGCGTTGCAATTCGCGCGGCGAGGAGTTTCGTCCGCATTCCACCGGATGAATAACCCGGCGGCGGTTCCCCCCCCATGGCCATGATCTCATCCGTCATCTGTACGACAACGGGAATATGCTGTGCAGACGGATCCTGTCGCGGGTCCGCCGTATAGAGTCCGTCGATATCAGAGAGCAGCACCAGACAGTCGGCACCGGTCATCTGGGCCACGCGCGCGCCCAGCCGGTCGTTGTCGCCGAAGCGGATTTCGCCGGTTGCGATGGCATCGTTTTCATTGATGACCGGAACGCACCCCAGATCAAGCAGGGTCTGGAGCGTGGCGCGGGCATTGAGGTGGCGCTCACGGTTTTCCGTGTCATCCGGGGTCAGCAGCAGCTGGGCCGCCACCAGATCATGGTCGGCGAGGGCCGCACTCCAGCCCTGTGCCAGTCCAATCTGGCCGACACTGGCCATGGCCTGCTTTTCATCCAGTCGCAGACGGCGCGATGTCAGGCCAAGGCGATGTCTTGCAAGGGAAATAGCGCCCGAAGACACCACAATAACCTCCGCGCCCCGGGCGCGCAGTTCAGCAATGTCCGCACATACGCTTTGCAGCCACGCCTGACGCAGGCTGGCATTGGCGGAGTCAACCAGAAGCGCGCTTCCGACTTTGATGACAATCCGGCGGCCCTGCGCCAGACGAGGAGCAGAAGCCGGAGCGATCATCCCTGCCGATCCTGTTTGGCGGCCGTCACACGATCCTGAAGCAGGCGCAGCAGTTCAGGCAGTCCTTCCTGCGTCGCACCCGAAAGCATCAGGACTTCTGCGCCGGACGCCTTTGCCAGAGCCCGCTTCTTGGCGGAGCGCTGCGTGGGGGTCAGGGCTGTCTCTTATACACATCTCCGAGCCCACGAGACTCGACGTCATGTCG
>CALFLO010000090.1 GCA_937880175.1 uncultured Gluconobacter sp. | reverse complement strand
ACTCCCCGTCGAAGTCAAACAGCAAAACGCCATCGTCAGAGCATTTACTCGGTAAGCCGGAAGGTGTTGGAAATCTGAACAGGAGACGCGGAATGACGTCAGGAATGTTTCGTTTTCTTCTCCTTCTGGCGGGTGTCTGTGGACCGGTATCGCACGCCCTTGCCGCCGAGAGCCGCCCGATCGAAGCGCCCGGTCCGCAGGGCGTACTGGCGGGGACGTTTGTCAATGCGGGCGCCGGTAAGCCTGTGGTGCTGATGATTCCCGGTTCTGGACCGACAGATCGCGATGGGAACTCGGCTCTGGGTCAGAAGCCTGCGACGTTGCGACAGATTGCGGATGGCCTTGCGGAACACGGTATTTCTTCCGTCCGGATCGACAAGCGCGGCATGTTTGGCAGCAAACAGGCCTTCGCGGACGGCAATCACGTCACGATTGCGGATTATGCCGCTGATGTGCGGAGCTGGATTGGGGTTATTCGCGCTAAAACCGGTGCAGGTTGCGTCTGGCTGGCAGGGCATAGTGAAGGTGGGCTTGTCGCCCTCGCGGCCGTGCAGGGGCAGGCTGATATCTGTGGACTGATCCTTCTGTCCACGCCCGGGCGGCCTCTTGGGGAAGTTCTGCGCGGGCAGCTTCATGCTCTGCCGTCCGCGCAGACGGTTCTGCCGCAGATTGACGCATCCATTGATGCGCTCGAAGCCGGGCGTCATGTCGATGTCCAGACGCTTCATCCGGGATTGCACGGGCTGTTTCATCCAGCCGTTCAGGACTACATGATTGATCTTTTCCATCATGACCCCGCAGCTCTGCTGAAGGCATATGATGGGCCGGTTCTGATCATTCAGGGGGCAGCGGATCGCAAGGTGAGTGCTACCGAAGACCTGCCTCTGCTGAAGGCGGCTGATCCTCAGGCGAAGGTTGTTCTGCTTTCGAATGTGATCCACCCGCTGGCAGATCTGGGGGCTGTTCCGGCTGCGGATGGATCGCTTCCGCTCGATGGTGCCGTTGTGCCTGATATTGCAGAGTTTGTTCTGAAACATTGACCCCAGCCCCGCGAGATCACACATCTGGGAATAACGGAGGATCAGACATGGCAGACGACGGACATCCCGCAGAGGATTATCTTCGCCCGAAACTGCAGGCCCTGATCTCGAATGGTGTGCGGGCCGGATTCCCGCAGGATGAAGTCATTGCGGTCCTGATTTCCCTGCTGGATGAGGGACCTGAAGAAGACGGGGAGATGACATGAGCGATCCATATTCGGTACTGGGCGTTTCGAAAACGGCGACGGACAAGGAAATCCGCAGCGCGTACCGGAAGCTGGCCAAGCAGTACCATCCGGATCACAACCCGGATGACAAGAAGGCTGAAGAGCACTTCAAGTCAGTCGGGCAGGCGTATAATATTGTAGGCGACAAGGAAAAGCGCGCCCGTTTCGATCGGGGCGAGATTGATGCCGACGGGCAGGAGCGCGGACCGTTCGGCGGGGGCTTCGGTGGCGGTGGCCATGGACCGGGTGGTTCGCGTGGTGGCGCGCAGGGCTTTCAGGGCGGCTTCAATCAGGAAGATCTGGGCTCGTTCTTTTCAGACATGTTCAGTGGCGGCTTCAGCGGTGATTTCCAGCCGGGTGGTGCAGCCGGGCGTCGTGCGTCCAAGGGATCTGACCGCCGCTATGCGGTGACGATCTCTTTCCAGCAGGCCGTGCTGGGGACGTCGCTTGACCTGACGCTGGGTGAGGGTGGCCATACCGAGGTCCGTATTCCGCCGGGTGTGGAAGATGGCCAGACCCTGCGCGTGCGCGGCAAGGGTGCGCCCGGTCGGCCGGGGATGGACGGGCAGCCGGGAGTGGCGGGAGACGCGCTGCTGACGATTACCGTGACACCTGACAGCCGGTATGTCCGTGAGGGGCGCAATCTGCGCATTACGCAGAACCTTGATCTGAAAACGGCCATTCTTGGCGGGAAGATCGCGGTCCCAACCCCCAAGGGCGATGTCTCGGTCAAGATTCCGAAGCATTCCGACAGCGGCAAGGTCCTGCGCCTGTCCGGCCGTGGCATCGGGGGGGATAAAAAGCATCCCGCCGGTGATCTGCTGGTGACGTTGCAGGTCCATATCGGTACTGTCTCCCCCGAGCTGGAGGCCTTCTTCAGCCAGCAGGAGAGCTGAAAACATGGGGATGGTGCGTCGCGTCCGGTCGAGACTGCCGGAATGGCCGTGGAGTGACATCATAGGCGGGGTCGTGGCGCTGATCTTCGTGGGGGTTCTGGGCATTATCAGTACGCATGCACTGATCCTCGCCGGGGAATGGCATTTGCCCTAAGATGCAGCCCGTCTTCTGGTTTCTGACGGGTTCTGCATGACCGCTTCCTCTTTTCCTTCACCCAGACCTGCCATCGGGGCTGCTGCTCCGGGACTGCGCCGCAAGGCGTTTACCGTCGTTCTGGCCATCGAACTGTGGGAGCGGTTCGGATATTACGGCATGCAGGCCGTTCTGACGCTGTTCATGGTCGAACAGCTCAGAATGCCCGATGCGGCCGCCAATCTCATGATGGGCGCTTTCGGGGCGCTGACCTACATCACGCCTGTCATCGGCGGCGTTATCGGTGACCGTGTGCTGGGCGCGCGGCGGACGATGGTCATGGGAGCCCTGTCCCTGACCTGCGGCTATGCTTTTCTGGCGGCGGCGCTTCAGTCCCATACGCTGCTTCTGGTGGCGATGGCCCTGATTTCCACCGGAAACGGGTTGTTCAAACCCAATGCGGGCAATCTGGTGCGCCGGATCTACAAGGGCGATGACGCGGCACTCGATGCGGCGTTCACGCTTTACTACATGTCCGTCAATGTCGGCTCGACCGCATCCATGCTGCTGACGCCATGGCTTCAGATCCATTATGGGGCGCCAGTCGCCTTTGCGACCTGCGCTGTCGGGCTGGGGATCGGGCTGCTATATTATATGCTGCGGTCCAGCTGGCTTGAGCCGACCACGCCGGTTTCGGAAAAGCAGCCCGTGCCGCTGTCCCGGTTCGGAATGGTTGCGGGCGGCCTTGCTCTTCTGACCGTTTTCAACGCCTGGGTTTTGGGCAGCGATACTCTGGCGCGTCTGTGCGTTATTGCGGCGGGAGTGGGCCTGGGGGCCATCTGGGTTGCGCTTTATGTGCGGGCACCGCTGGCCGAGCGGCCGGGGCTGCGGCTGACCTACCTGCTGTGCTTACAGGGGACGATCTATCTCGTTTTCTACCAGCAGATGATGACGTCGCTGACGCTGTTTGCCCTGCGCGGGGTCTCGGGGGACTACCGGATCGCTGGCGTGACGCTCTTTCATATGTCGGCGGGGCAGTTTCAGGTGCTGAATTCGGTCTGGATCATGGCCCTCAGCCCGGTTCTGGCGTTCCTGTACAACCGGATGGGGCAGCAGCAGAAACAGACATCCCACGCCCGCAAGATGCTTCTCGGTTATGCGATGGTCGCGATCGGATTTGCCGTCTGGTGGGGAGCGGCGGCCCATGCGGACGGGTTGGTGTCACCATGGATCATGGTGGTGGGATATGGCTTCCTGTCTCTGGCGGAACTGCTGACGAACGGGCTGGGGCTGGCGATTATTGCGCGCTATTCACCCGCGCGGCTGAGCGGCTTCATGATGGGTGCGCTCTACCTGCTGTGGGGGATTGCCATGTATGTGGGCAGTATCATTGCCAATCAGGCCGCTCTCCCGCCGGAAGTCGTGGCCGGTGGCGGAGGGGCAGCGCTTTATGCGGGACTGTTCCGGACGCTGTGTGAAGTTGCTGGAGCCGTTGTGGTTGTTCTAGCGCTGCTGGAGCCGCTGACTCGGCGCTGGGACCGGGAACACGCAAGTGTGATCGGGGAATAAGGCCCGGAAAACTGTAGCGTTAAACTTTTTGTAATCCGGGAGAAATCTCCGGATAAAAAAATGCCGTGTCACGAAGGGACTGTGACACGAAAGGCATATTACGAAAACTGACGTCTTCAGCGCTCTATTCTGGACTGTTTTCGGACTGTATGACAGTGACCCATTACATATGGTGTCACTGGGAGACAGTTTGGAAGATGGGGAAGTTCGGACAAGGTTGGACGAAAGCGCTGTGGACGGCCTGTGCCATGACAGCGGTGCTTCCCGGCGTCACTGACGTTGGACAGGCCCAGACGACACCGGCCGGTGTCGTGGATGGCCACCAGAAAGCGGCCGCCAGAACCAGCACGGCCACCATGGGCACGCCCCAGATCCGGACGAAATCCATTTCTCCCGTGCCGCAGCTCGTGAAGCCGACCCCCAAGGGCGTTCAGCCTGTGGCCAGCACGTCTGACACCACGGAAAACCGTTTTTTCCCGGCATCATTCCATGACTGGCTGACCCAGAGCACCATGACCGGTGACTGGGGCGGCTGGCGGACCTGGCTGACCGACAAGGGCATTAATATCGGCGGGCACTATCTTGAGGATAGCGCTGGCAATCCGATGGGTGGCAAGACCAAGGCCGTGCGCTATGCGGATGAATTCGGCATCAATGTCGATTTCAACCTCAAGAAGCTGACGGGCCTGAACCTGGGCATGTTCCATACGCTGATCACCGCGCGTCAGGGGTTGGGTATTGGCGCCACGCTTCCGGCGATGGACAGCCCGCAGCAGATTTTCGGATCGGGCGAGACGGTCCGTCTGACGCGTCTGTCCTGGGAAATGCCCTGGAACCGGTATGTCTCGACCGAGGTTGGTGAGATCAATACCGAGAACGATTTCGAACAGTCATCCATTTACTGGGGCATGAGCCAGTACTGCCAGTTTGAATCCAACGCGATCTGCGGCATGCCGCAGTCCATTGCGATGAACTCGGGTTATGGCTGGTATCCGACGGCTCATCCGGGGGCGTGGGTGAAGTTCTACCCGGCCGGGAACGACCATTATCTGGTGCAGTTCGGTGCATATTCGATCGATCCTACGATCTCGAATACGCATAACGGCTGGAAGCTGAACCTTCATGATGCCATCGGCACCTACATTCCGTTCCAGCTTGGCTGGCATCAGGGTGGCAAGGACGATTACAGCGGCCCGCTTCAGACCAACGTGAAAATCGGCGGTTACTGGGATACGTCCGAAGTCAGCGACGTTTATTCCAAGCTGAGCATGTTCTCCGTCCCGGCGCAGTATCTGCTTTCGGCGCCCAGCGAGAAGGTCCGCGGCCGGTTTGGTGGCTGGTTCCAGTTTGACCGGATGCTGGAGCGTGATGCAGGCGATCCGAACCGTGGTACGACGCTGTTCACGTCCTTCACCTGGGGCGATCCGCGTACGTCCGTGGCGCCGTATTTCATCACCTGGGGTGTGACCCGCAAGGGCACGTTCCGCAGCCGTCCGAATGATACGATCAGCATCGGCATGAAGATGCTGTGGGTGAACCCGAAGCTGACGAACTGGGCGCGCCAGATGCAGGCTGCCGGTGCACAGGGCATCAACAAGCCTTCCGGCGAGCATGCACTTGAGCTGAACTATGGCTGGCGTCCGACGCCGTGGCTCGTGATCCGGCCGGGTGCGCAGTATATCTGGAGCACGGGTGGCACGAACCGCTACAAGAACCCGCTGCTTCTGGATTTCGAGACGGGCATTACCTTCTGAGATTTCCCGATCGCAAAGACCGGACATGAAAAACGCGCCGCTCCTGCAAGGGAGGGCGCGTTTTTCGTTTTCAGCAGGATAAGGCGGATTACAGATCCGTCGTGAAGGAGAACTTGAACGTGCGCGGCATGCCCTGCATCAGGTAGCCGTTGAAGGCCGAGGACCAATAGCGTGTGTTGGCCAGGTTATCGACGCCAAAGCGCAGCGTGACCGGGGTGTGATGCGTCACGAAGGTATAACGTGCCGCCAGGTCAAAGCGCGTCCAGACCGGGATGTGCAGGGTGTTTGCCGTGTTGACCCACTGCTTGCCTGTGTTGACCACACGCCCCACGACCGTGGCCCCCTTGAGGAACGGCAGGTCGTATTCGAGATTGCCGTTGATCGTGTAGTTCGGCACCCCGATGGCCGTGTTGCCGTCCTGAAGACCGCCTGCTGTATGGCGCAGATCCGCCTGAATGACCGTGCCGCCTCCGTTGAAACGAAGCCCGGGCAGGATCTCGCCATTGAGCGTCAGCTCGATACCGCGATTGCGTTGCAGACCGTCCTCACGAAACGCGAATGCACCCGTATTGCCGATCGCTACGGAATAGGCATTGGGCTGTGAAATCTCATAGACGGCGAGGGCGGCGCTGAAGCGGCCCGTGTCGTATTTCGCGCCCACTTCATACTGGGTGGATTTGTAGGGTGGGAAAATCTCGCCCAGATTCTGAACGTTCCCGCTGGCGGTGGGACCCTGTGACAGACCCTCGATCCGGTTGAAATACAGCGAAGTCCGACGTGTGGGATGAATGACCAGTCCGACCACCGGTGTGATGGCGTCCTGATCATAATGGCTGTTCATCGCGCCCTGGCCGGATGCGCTGTAGTCGTAGCCCAGGATATGCATGTTCTGGTACCGGAACCCCCCTGTCAGGGCGACGCGGTCATGGAAAAAAGACATCGTGTCCGAGAAGAACAGACTGTACAGGCGCGTGCGGCTGATCGTCTGCGGGTCGTTGACGACGCCACCAGCGAAGGTCTCCGCCGGGGCGGCAAATTGCGGCGTGTTGTAGATGTTGGTCGCACCCGGTGTCAGTGCCATCGCATAGGCGGCGGTACTGTCTTCCCATAGTCCCGAACCGCCGGCGTTGATTTCATGGCGGACAGGGCCCGTGCGGAAATGGGCACGAACACCAGCGCGGGTGCTTTCGTTGGTCTGGTCGTAAGGCACATACATCGCGCCCGCCGTCCCTGCGCCGGTGGCCGGATCGGTGACGGTCGGGTTGGAGTAATTGCCTTTCTCATTGCTCGTCAGGGCTCCGAAAGCGCCATAGAGCGTGACGTTTTTCGTCAGATCATGTTCGACGTTCACCATGCCGAAGACATAGTTCAGATCGTTATAGGCCCAGCGCTGCCCGAAATTATGCGATGGCGCGGCCGGGCGGGGGACGGATGTCACGTCGCTGCCAAGGAAGATTGCCGGGCGGCCACCGTCCACGCCCTGGTTCTCGTAGTCGATATCCATAGTGACACGGGTGCGGTTGTCGCGGTCGTGCCAGTCGAAATCCGCGCCGAGTGTTGTGGAATGGCGGTATTCGTCCGTGACGGCATCGTCACCGGTTTTGCCCGCGACGTTCAGACGAACACCAAAGGCCTTGTCTTCGCCGAAGCGTCGGCCGACGTCGATGCTGCCACCCCCCACGGCACTGCTGGTGTAGTCGCCGGTGATGCGGGTGAGGGGGGCAGTGGTCGCGTGTTTGAACAGCAGATTGATGTTGCCGCCAATGGCCGAACCACTTGGGGCTGCGCCGTTGAGGAATGCGCTGGCGCCGTTGAGGACCTGCACCTGATCGTACAGTTCAGGTGAGACGAGCTGGCGGGGCGTGATGCCGTACAGTCCGTTGATCGAGACGTCGTCGCCATTCACGGCAAAACCGCGGATGACGAACATTTCCGAGAAATTGCCGTAGCCGTAGGTTGTGCGGACGGACGGATCGTTTTCCAGAACTTCGCCCAGTGTCTGGGACTGCTGGTTGAGGATCAGGCTGGAATTGTAGCTGCGGATGTTGAACGGAACATCCAGGCCTTTCTTGTTGCCCAGGGCTCCGATCTGACCGCCACTGCTGACCTGCATCTGGTCCCGCTTTCTGGCTCTGACGACGATCTCCTCATCAGGGGTAACCTGCTCCGCAGCGCTTATTACAGGCGCGGATTTATGAGGCGTAGTGGTAGCCGTAGATGGAGCAGGATCGGCGGCGAGAGCGGGAAAGGCTGTTCCTGCCAGAAGCAGGCAGGACAGGCGCGCAGCCCAAAGGGGGCGTGAGAACGGTGCAGAAAGCGATGCGCGCACGGAAACCTCGAAACAATGAACAGTCTGGCGGGTTATCGCGATAATGCGATTTATTCGCAATTAAATTGTGTTTGCCAAATGTGACCGGATACAAAAAAGCGGGACCCGACCGGGCCCCGCCTTGAAGATATCCGCTGTCTTGTGAAGGTTACAGAACGACCGTGAACTGAACACCCAGAACCGCGGCATCGTGGAAGGTTGTCGTGGCACTGGGGCGCTGGATGTACTGGAAGTCCGGCTGGATTGCCATCGCGCGGGCAACATGCGCCGAGTAGAACAGTTCGTACACGTTCTCATGGCTCTGCGGACCATAGACCGCGCCCCACTGGTTGTCCTGATAGGGCAGGCCGAGGGCCAGGGACGATTCCTGCTGCAGAGCCGCCGTGTGGCTCATGTCGAAATGCTGGTACATCGCGCCGACCGTATCGAGCGGACGGCCCCATGCGGATCCGGTATCGACCAGACCAGCCCATTCATGGTCGCGCATCGCAACGGTCTTGCCGTCGCTGTACATCGCACCCGCCAGCGCAATCAGGCCGTTCGTGTTGCCGGGACCATTGCGCACCAGCATCTGGTCGAGCATGAGCCAGGCGCTGTTACGGCCTGCTTCGTAACGACGGGGCTGACCTGTGGCCTGCCAGGAATTGCCGTGAATGTCCTCGTACAGGTTGGCGTAACGTGAATTGTCGTAGGAATAACCGAGGACGTAGTGGCCCTGAAGCTGGTTGTGACCAAAGCGCGGGGTCCAGCCGATTTCGACCGGGGTCGAGAACTTGCCAAGGCCCGACTGTGCCCAGGACCAGCCCGAGATCCCGCCGTTATAGGAATGCGGGCTGACGGCGAAGAGGCCCGCCATGATATAGGTGTTCATGGTCGGCATCACGCGGACCACCGCACCCAGATTGCCCGATGGCCAGTCACGGTTGCCTTCGGTATATTTGTTCGGTGCGGGATTGCCGCACATGGCGACGTTCATGAAGTCACAGAACAGCGGGGACGCGGCGAAGAAGCTGCCGACCGGAATCCAGCCAGCGTTGACGTCGATACGGTTATGGAGAAAGGACATTTCGCCATACATCGCGACCATATGGGCCACCACATTGCCTCGGGCGCCGTAGATCTGCTGCACGCCGGCAATGGAGTCGCCGAAATTGCGGGAAACGCTCTGACCGTGACCGTTTACGACAAGGGTGTGGGTCCAGAAGTTCCGGATCCCGGCGAGTTTGTCCCAGTCGATGTCCAGCTCGAAACCGACCTGACCGGCGTCGGAATAGGCGCGCTGCTTGCCGCCCGTGAAGTTGCCAGCGAACTCCTCGTTGATGGCAGCCATGAGATGGATACCATGCTTGAGAAGCCAGGGCTGCGCTCCGCCCCAGTCACCAAGGAAATGCTGGGACCCCATGGGGGCCGAGAAATAGGGACCCGGATCCCCCGCCGTCTGTCCGAACCCGGAGACGGTGTTCTGCATGATCGGCGTGTTGCTGCCGCCATTGGCGGGCGTTTCGCTGTTCTGGGGGGCGGGGGAAGAGACTGCCGCCTCTCTGGAAACGCGTGCGCGTGCGCTGTTGGGGTCGGGAGCGGACTGTGCCTGTGCGCTCTCGGCCGTAACAGCCAGCGCGGAAACGGAAAGAAGCCCCATCAGGACAGACCGCAGGTGTTCGGAACGGATTCGGGGAGAAGTCCGGGCGAAAGAAGCGAGTACAGGCATGAAGCGGGCAGGGCCTTTGCAATGGAGTGAATGAAACGGAAGTCTGGCAATCGTCCAGATCTGCGAAAAGCGGTGTATTCCTGAAGATCCTGTCAGGAGCGGTACGTATTTCGTGAGCAGATGAACCCGAAGCGCCAGTATTGGAAAAAAGGCGCCGCCGGGGCGGCAGGATACTGAACGCATTGGGCCGGAAGATGTTGCTCCGACCCGGAGTCAGCAGAGGATTTGCCAAAGCAGGGAAGTCCTGTAGCGTAAAAGTCAGAGATTTTCTCTTTTTTTTCATTACAGGAGATTGCCAGATGTCCCTTCGCCCCCTGCTGGCCCGGAGTTTCCTTGGTGTTTCGCTTGCCGTAGCGTCTGTCACGGGAATCACTATCACCGCCCCCGCACATGCCGCTATCCCGGCAACATCTGTTCCGCTAAAGTTGATGAAGGTGGCTGTTCAGGGAAACAGCCACGTGCCCACAGCGGATATTCTGCAGGCCTTTGGATATCACGCGGGCGACATGGTGACGCGGGACGATCTTGCTGTCGCACAGAAGCGGGTGGGCGATCTTTATTCGGCCCGGAAGGTCGGGGTCAGCCTGGGCGAACAGATGCGGATTTCCGGCAAGGCCGTCTCTGTCAAGCTGGTAATCGAGGAGCAGGCTCCGGGTGCCGCGACGCCGGTCTCTCTGGTGCTCGATAAGGTGGAGTTCGAAGGAAACAAGAAGGTTTCGACTGCTGAACTGGAAGCCGCGACAAAGCTGCGTGCGGGTGGGCCGGTTTCGAACGAGCTTCTGTCTGCGGACCAGCAGGCCATTCAGGCCCTGTACAAGAGCAAGAATGTCTCCGGTTCCATCCAGCCTCAGGCAACCTATCCCAACCATGACCAGCATGTTGTGCTTGTCTGGAGCATTCACGAGCAGGACAAGAGCGGAAACTGATGCAGGGATTGCGTTATGCCGCAGCCGTTCAGTCCAATGTGTCCGGATCGAGCGGTTGCGGCGTGAGGGCTGAGGGCAGATAGAGCGGGTGCTCCGGGCGTCCGCTTTTGCTCAGGCGCAGGGCTGTGACCCTGATGCCGTGATGGCCAAGGGTCCGGGCAACCTCAGTTCCCCGGGCACGCAATCCTCTGGCTTGCGGAGAACCGTAGGCCAGGACGACCAGATCGGCCTGTTGTGCCATGTCCAGCAGATGGCTGTCGTTCTCCGGCCCGACGGGATCAGCCACTTCGAGCAGCCGTTTCTGGTCCGTGCAGCGATAGGCAAAGCTGTTGCCGACGAACATTCCCCCATAACCCCAGGCGCGTGCGTAACGCTGGCATTTGGCGACCGTACGGTCATCACCGAACTCGGTCGCTACGGACGGATTCATCATCAGCCACATGATCATGGGGCGACTGTCGTCCCAGACCCGGCGCAGCGTGTAACGGTAGCAGTCCTGCGGGCCGCCGTAGATCGCAGTACTGACGACGTCTCCGGCCAGCTTCAGCGGGTTTGAATCGCCGACATGATGCTGGCCGAACAGGTCCGGGCTTGCTGACGGGGAGCGTGTCTTCACTGAGCCTGCTTCAACGCTTTCACGGCGGCAAGCGTGCGGGAGACATGCTCGTCAGGCGACATCGAGGCATAGCTCATGGCGATATGACCATCCTGCGCGATGACGTAGGACGTGCGGCTGGCCATGTGGAGCAGGGGCAGCTTGGCGGCATAGCTGAGGGTGATCTTGCCGGTCGGATCGGCTGCGACAGGGAAAGTGCTGCGGCACTCGCTGACCGAGAAGCGGTTCAGCTTCTCGATCGGATCCATTGAAATGCCAATGACGGTCGCGCCCTGTGCCTTGAAGTCAGGGATGGCATCCGCAAATTCATGGGCTTCGATCGTGCAGCCCTTGGTGAAGGCTGCGGGATAGAAATACAGGACCACGGGTCCGGTTTTGAGTGCATCGGCGAGATGATAGGTGAATTCGTGCCCACCGAGACTGGCCGTCGTCGAGAAATCCGGAGCATGGGTGCCGGTTTCAAGTGCGGCGCGTGCCGGAGCGGTGGTCAGGGCGCCGGCGAGGGCGACGGCGCAGAAAGCGGTCGTTGCAGAAAAGCGGCGCATCGGGGTGTGGTATCCCTGTCAGAAGAGCGGGCGAAGTGCCCGGCAAACGGATCAATACGCGCCGGGAGGAACCACGACGCAGGGAGAACCGTGCGACAGACGGCGGCAGGCTGCAACTGCATTTTCATGCGTTAGCCCGGTCAGACGTGCGCGGTAGAGATGCGAACGGCCGCCTTTGACACTTTCAACCTGCGATCTGGCCGAAGCCACCACGACGCCGCCCTTGCTGTGGGCTTGGGATGTCGCAACGTTTGCCTGTTTCGCACTGGCGAAGGCACCGACCTGAATGGCCCAGTTGCCTGTTGCTGCTCTGGAGGGGGCGGAGACGGCCGGAAGCGAGATGCGAGGCTGCATCCGGCTCGCAGGCATGACGGCCATGATGGGCTGAGGCTGCAGATGGTGCCCGATCGGGATTTCCTGCGCCGTAACGCGATTGTCCGCAACGTCGTCCGGAGAGACTGAAGCCTGCCGGACGGCGGGCCGGTCCGGCGTGGGGGCATAGCCACGGGCGGCCCAGGCTGCGCTGATGCTCGTCGGCGCTTCTGATCCGGCTGCGGACGCAACCTCAACAGGGGCGGTCTGCGGCGTTGCGGCCGAGGTCTGGGGATCCGTGTCGTCAGATGAGTTGTCGGCCGTTTCCCTGTGGTTCCACGCCGCGCTTACCGCCTGCCGCTCCGATGATGAGGTCACGGGGGTTACGTCGGCTGGCGGGGTGTTCTGTGCCACCATGACCTGAGCGTTTGGATCGTGCTGGGCGACGAGAAGGTCGGCGGCAGAGCGGTTATGCGGCGTAATGCCAGCTATATGCCGCCCGATGGCCGCCACATAGCGGCGCGTTTCGCGGGGCAGCGCGCGCCCGCGACGCAGATATCGGTCCAGACTGCCCGGACCGTCATTATAGGCGGCGAGGAAGCCGGGAGAGCCATAGATGTCGTACATCTGGCGGAGGTAGGCCGTACCCGCGAGGATGTTGTCGTGTGGATCGTAAGGATCTTCGCCAAGGCCGTACTGCTGACGCATGTCGTCGTAAGTCGGCGGCATGAGCTGAAGAAGTCCCATCGCGCCGGGAACGGATGTGATGAAATTGCCGTTGTGGTCGAAGAGGTGACCACCAGATTCCTGCTGCATGACAGCCCGGATCCAGGTCTCGGGGACATCAAAACGGCTGGAGGCTTCCTGGATATACGGACCCCACGGATCGCCGGGCGGGCCGGGGG
>CALFLO010000089.1 GCA_937880175.1 uncultured Gluconobacter sp. | reverse complement strand
CAGGGACAGGTGAACCTGCTGACGCATTGCAATGCGGGCTGGATCGCGACCGTGGACTGGGGCACCGCGCTGGCGCCGATCTACATGGCGCATGACGAGGGCATCCCCGTGCATGTCTGGGTGGACGAAACGCGCCCCCGCAATCAGGGGAGCCTTCTGACGGCATGGGAGCTTGGCAGTCACGGCGTGCCGCATACCGTCATCGCCGACAATGCCGGCGGCCATTACATGCAGGCCGGGCGTGTGGACATGGTCATCGTCGGCACCGACCGCGTGACCGCACAGGGCGACGTGGCCAACAAGATCGGCACATATCTCAAGGCGCTGGCCGCCCGCGATAACGATGTTCCGTTCTGGGTGGCGCTGCCGTCCTCGACGATCGACTGGCGCGTGCGCGACGGCGTGAAGGAAATCCCGATCGAGGAGCGCAGCGCCGACGAAGTGCTGTTCATGACGGGGCTCGACAGTCATGGCAACGCAGGCCGCGTGCGGATTGCACCCGTTGGCAGTCCCGCCGCAAATCCGGCCTTCGACGTGACACCAGCCCGTCTCGTGACGGGTCTCATCACCGAGCGTGGCCGCTGCGATGCCAGCGAGGCAGGACTTGCGGGTCTCTTTCCGGATCAGGGCGCTTCTTGACGCCCTGATCGTCTTGACCCTTCATTCAGCCAGGGAAACACATCCCCCGACGAGGATAACAGTGCCAGATTCGCATCTTTTCAGGCGAGCAGCTGCTACGGCCGCCCTGCTCGCACTGGCTGCATGTTCCAGCCAGCAGAGTGTCAGCCCGTATCCCGCCCGCACGCCGAACGCCCAGTATGCGAACGGAACCACTGGTCCGGTGGGCTATGACCCCCATGTCCCGGATTTTGCGACCCGCAATTTCGAGCCGTTCAACCGGCAGGATGTCGCGGCCATCGCCCTGCGCGAATGGCGGATGTTCGGCTCCCCCGTCTCCGACGACGATCCCGAAGACCGTCCCGAACCCACCGATGCCGCGCTGAAACCCGAGCGCCTGCCCGGACTGTGGCAGCGGATCGGCGAATACTGGTGGATCGGGCAGGACCCGTATGAGACGGAAGTCGGCTGGACGGGCAAGACGGACTCCCAGGGCACGCGTTTCGAAATCGAGCATGACGGCCATTACGCGTGGTCCGCAGCCTTTATTTCCTATGTGATGCGTGTTGCCGGGGCCAATGAGCGCTTCCCGTATTCGCCCAATCACTCGACCTATATCAACGCCGCCGCCAGCGGGCAGTCCAGCGGTGTCACGGCCCATGAGCCCGGGACCTATGCGCCAAAGATCGGCGATCTGATCTGCGTCGGACGGGGGCGCAGCAAGACCGTCACGTTCTCCATGTTGCCCACGAGCTACGGCTTTCCGGCACATTGCGGCATTGTCTCCGCGACAAACCAGAACGCCCAGCCCTTCGGTCATGAGCTGAGCATCGTTGGCGGCAATGTGGACGATGCCGTGGCACTCACCCATGTTCCCACGGACGCCAACGGCATGATCGCCGATGGCTCAGGGCACAGCTATGACAACCGTTATCCGTGGTGCGTCGTGGTCGAGGTCCATTACGATGCGGATCAGGAACCCGACAGCGGCATGTAAGAGGACGGCAGACCGCTGGAGCGCCAGCCCTTGCCGGGGCCGTGCTGGTCTTCGAATCCGTCCACGATATTGCTGACATCCGCGTAACCGGCGTTTTCCGCCAGAAGGGCGGCATGATGCGAGCGGACACCCGACCGGCACAGGAACAGCAGCGGCGTCTGCTGGTCGGGGACAGCCTCGACCAGTGTCTCCACGAACTCCTGCTGGCGGTCAGGCTGCCAGGTGATGCACAGGAGCGGCGCAGTCATCGCGTCCGCGTCGGGCAAGCCGACATGCATCCATTCCGGCGGGGTGCGGACGTCCACCAGAATAGGACGCGACGGTCCTTCATTGCCGTTCCCGGTTGCGTTTCCGGGCTCTTTTTCAAGCATTTCCCATGCCTGTCTTGCCGTCAGGACCTTCATGCTCTTCCTCATCCTTCCAAAACGCGTTCTATAATTCATCCAGCACAGGCCAGCACAGGAGTGAATCTATGACTGACATCTCCCCGAACCGCCAAACCCCCGCTTCGGTCACCACGAACGGATGGCAGACCGTTTCCCCGGGCATGACCGCCGCGATCGGGGGTACGCCCCTCATCCGCCTGAGACGCGCCTCCGAGGAAACGGGCTGCGACATCTATGGCAAGGCCGAGTTCATGAATCCCGGCGGTTCCGTCAAGGATCGTGCGGCCCTGGCAATCATTGAGGACGCGCTGAAAAGCGGCGCCCTGAAGCCCGGCGGCACGGTCGTGGAAGGCACGGCCGGCAATACGGGAATCGGCCTCACACTGGTCGCCCATGCCGTTGGCTGCAAGGCCGTGATCGTCGTGCCGGAAACACAGAGCCGTGAGAAGCTGGACTTCCTGCGCATGATCGGCGCGGATCTGCGGCTCGTGCCCGCCAAGCCGTATCGGGACCCGGGCAATTACGTCCATGTCTCCCGCCGTCTGGCCGAAGAAATCGGCGGGTTCTGGGCCAACCAGTTCGACAACACGGCCAACCGTGAAGGCCATCGCGCCACTACCGCTCGCGAAATCTGGGAACAGACGGGCGGGAAAGTCGATGCGTTCACCTGCGCCTGCGGAACGGGTGGCACACTGGCCGGTATCGCCCTCGGGCTGCGCGATCAGGCGCAGGCTGCCGGGAAGACGGCCCCGCGCATCGTTCTCGCCGATCCGGAAGGTTCTGCGCTTTACGGTTGGGTCAAGTCCAATGACCTCACCGCCACCGGCAACTCCATCACCGAGGGCATCGGTCAGGGCCGGGTGACAGCCAATCTCGAAGGCTCCCATCCCGATGATGCCGAACGCATTCCCGATGCCGAAGCGCTGGAGCAGATTTTCTCCCTGACATCGGAAGAAGGACTGTCGGTCGGGGGATCGTCGGGCATCAATGTGGCCGCAGCGATCCGGACGGCGCGCAGGCTCGGACCCGGACATACGATTGTTACAATCCTGTGTGATGGTGGGGCCCGATATCAGTCCAAGCTGTTCAACCCGGAGTTCCTGCGTGCGAAAAACCTGCCTGTTCCGCCCTGGCTGGCCTAACATCGCTCCCATGTCTGCCCCGGCCGGAAATGCCATTTTCCGGCCGGGCGACATGTGCAGTCTGAACGGGGTCACAGCATTCCCGAAAGGCCTCTGGTCATGAGCACGGAAACCCTGCCCCATCTTCTGGTCGTGGATGATGACCGCGAAATCCGCGAACTGCTGAGCCAGTTCCTCGAACGCAACCATTTCCGCGTGACAGCCGCCCGTGACGCCCGCGAGGCGCGCAAGGCCTGGGCCAACGGGCATTACCAGCTCGTGGTGCTGGACCTGATGCTGCCCGGCGAGAGCGGTCTGGAAGTCGCGCGCTGGCTGCGGTCGCAGGACAATGTGCCCATCATCATGCTCACGGCCATGAGCGATGAGACGGACCGCATCATCGGTCTCGAATTCGGCGCGGACGATTACGTCGCCAAGCCGTTCAACCCGCGTGAACTGCTCGCCCGTATCCGCGCCGTGCTGCGCCGGACGGTCGATGTGGAAGACAAGCGTCAGGCCGCCGATACCCGGAAGATCCATTTCGCCGGCTGGTGCCTCGACCCCGTACGCCGCCGTCTGCTGAACCCGGATGGGGCCGAAGTCTCCCTCACGGGTGGCGAATACGACCTGCTGATGGCGCTGCTTGAACGCGCCAACCGCGTCCTGACGCGCGACATGCTTCTGGAACTGCTGCGGGGCCGTCAGGCCGGTCCGTTCGACCGCGCCATTGACGTCGCGGTCAGTCGCCTGCGACGCAAGCTTGAGGGTGATGGCCGCAACGCCCAGGTCATCAAGACCGTCCGTGGTGGTGGTTATGTGCTGGCAGCGGAAGTGGAGCGTCTCTGAACCCGATGCATATCCTGCCCCGGTCTCTTGTCGCCCGGACCAGCCTGCTGCTGATCGTGGGGCTTGCGATCGTGGAAGCTGCCGGGCTCGCGATTCACGCGCTGGACCGCTTCGATCTGGAAGAGCGCAGTCAGGTCCACGAGGAGCAGGTGCAGGTCTTCTCGATCTATCGCACGGTCGCGGAAGCGAAACCCGCCGACCGCCACGATGCGATCGACGACCTGCATATTCCGTCCAACGTCACCGTCCTGCTGCTCAAGGAGCCTGATCCGCAGATCGAGGGGCACGAAATCCCCTTCCCTGCGATGGCATCCCCTTCGTTCATGCATCGTCTGCACGACGATCAGCAGAACCATGAAGGCTTTCCGCCACAGAACTTCCCGCCACCGGGAGCCGAAATAGGCGGACCGGGCCGGGAGGGTGCGATGGCTCCGGCTGGCCCGGGTTTCCCCGGCCCCGGCATGGGACCGGGTGGCCCCGAGTTCCACTTTCCGGGTGAGCGTCCTGATGGCGACCATCTGGAAGGAGACCGCCCTGAAGGCGATCATCCGGGAATGGATCATCCGCCCGGAGACCCGCATTTTCCCGGAGGCGTCCGCCGGCGTGACATGCCGCCCTTCATGCGCTGGGCGCTCCTGCCGTCCTCGCTCTATCCGCGCAAGGTCCTGATCGGGCAGAAAATGCGGACGCATTCCACCTCGATCCTTCTGCCGGACCGGGACTGCTGGGTCGTGGTGCGCTTCGTAACACCTCTGCCCAATCCGTTTGGCTCGCCGACCTTCATGATTGCGTTCCTCGTCATGTCGATCGCAGGGAGCGCGCTGATCGTGTGGGCCACGCAGCGTCTGATCGCGCCCGTCACGACGCTGGCCAATGCAGCCGAAGCGCTGGGCCGGGATGTCCATACCGCGGCCCTCCCCGAAAATGGACCCTCCGAAATCCGCCGCGCCGCGATTGCGTTCAACACGATGGCACTGCGGATCCGGCGTTTCGTGACAGACCGCACACTCATGCTGACCGCCATCGGCCATGATCTGCGGACGCCCATCACGCGGCTGAAACTGCGCGCCGAATTCATTGACGATGACGAGTTGCGCAACAAGGTTCTGTCCGATCTGGACGAGATGGAAGCCATGGTCGCGGCCACGCTGGCCTTCGGACGCGACAGTGCCTCCGCCGAGCCCATTGTCTCGCTCGACCTGCGCGCGCTGTTGCAGACGATCATGGACGAGGCGGCCGAGAGCCTGCCGGACAAGGCGGACGACCTGTTCTATGAGCCGCCCAATGTTCCCGTCCGCATCAAGGCCCGCTCGGTGGCGCTTAAGCGCGCGCTGAACAACCTGATCCTCAATGCCCTGAAATATGGCGGCAGCGCGCATGTCACGCTCATTCCCGCCACCAGACCGGGCGAGAAAGGCAATGCGGTCAAGATCCTGATCGAGGATAACGGTCCCGGCCTGCCGGAAAGCGAGCTGGACCGCGTGTTCGAGCCTTTTGTCCGCATCGAGAGCA
>CALFLO010000088.1 GCA_937880175.1 uncultured Gluconobacter sp. | reverse complement strand
AGATCCGGCGCAAAGGGTTTGGCGATCGCAGGCGTGATGTGATCCAGACGCGCCGTAAGGGCGAGCGCAGGTTTCAGCGTTCCGGCCACATCAATCGTCGCGGGCGCAACGCCCTGTGGCGCTATGGTCGCCAGCAGATGGTCCACCCCCATCGTCTTGCCGAACGACACGACGGCAGGACGGCTCAGACGCAGGCTTTCACCCTTGGCCAGAGCCGTCAGTTGCCCGAGGCGCACCGTCTTTTCAGGCACGTTCAGGACAAGTGCCGTGTCGATATTGGCCGGGGCATCCATCACGTTCTGGAAGGCCGCATTCAGCGCAATGGCCATGGCGGTCTGCGGCCCCTTGATCGTGGCATGCGCCTTGCCCGTCATGGCCTGATAGCGCATCCCGGCCAGATCCAGCACCAGCGCGGGTTCGGGAGCATCGATCGGATTGGTGATGGTGCCGCTGACCTTCAGGGACTGGACGGCGGCCTGCGCCATCGACAGCATCCCGTCGAGCCCAACCTTCACCACAGGCGGCGCGTTTTCGGCTTCCGTCGTATGCAGGCCCAGCGTCAGATGACCTGAAATCGCCTGCCCGATCAGCCGCCGGAAATCCCCCAGATTGCGGATGGAGACGTCCAGATCGCCCAGCGGAACCTTCGCCCCCTTGGGCAGACGCAATTTGCCCTTCCCGCTCAGACTGTTCCAGTCCAGCGTGTTGAGATCCAGATGGTAAGCACCCGCTTCGTCCTGCTGGAGCGCGGTATCAAGCACGAGTGGCGCATGATCCAGCGTGCCCTTGGCCGTCAGCGTCCCATCCGGATGGGACGGCAGATGCTGGAAATCAGCATGCAGCTCCACAGGGCCTTTCGCCACGTCCTTCGTGCCGAAATCCCCGTTCAGATCAGCCTTGACCGCCAGATCATCCGTTGGGCCGTCCGCCGTTGCCGTCAGCGTCGTGCTGCCGAGGATGGCAGGACTGGCCTTGGCAAGGTCAGGCAACTGAACGGAGGCCTTCGTCTGCATCCGGTTGCCATGCGCCATGTCGATCACGGACGACACCAGCATGTGCAGCGCCGCGCCATCCAGGGCGAAGCTTTTCAGCGTCAGGACATTGGCCGGAGATTTCGCCAGATCGAGCGAGAACGTGCCGCCCTTGCCGATCAGCTTCAGGGCCTGCGCCTGACCACCCGTAACAGCGAGCGTTCCCGTGCTTTTCAGCGTCAGATCATCCTGTTTCGTGACCGGCATGGCGAAATCTGCATGTAGCCCGGCGCTCCCTTTGAGGTCCGTGCTGCCCATCGCCGCCAGCGGATGCAGATCCGGCAGATCAAGATCCAGATGCCCCTTCGGAGCAGGCTTCAGATCCGCCGTTGCGGTCGCATGAAGCAGCGGATGATCCAGCTTCGCCACGAGCGGCGCGGACGCGGCCAGCGGATGGGCCAGAACATCCAGCGTCAAAGGCGCGGATGCCAGAATCGTGGGCTGGGAGCCCGGTATTCTCAACCCATCCAGAGACGCGCTCAGATGACCCGTCGCGTCATCGGGACGTGCGCCTTCAATCCCTTCAAACTGTGCGTGCAGATGCCCGATCCCCGCGCCCGCAGCCGTCAGCGCGTCGATATCGAGAACGCCCTGCCCGTTCGGGGCCATCAGCGGGCCATGCAGATCGGTCTCCAGCGCGATGCTGTTCCAGGCAATCCCGGGTCGCAGCGTCATGGCCGGCGCATCGGCCTTCACATGCAGATCTCCGACACGAGTCAGCAGGTTGACCGTCCCGGCGGCGGATGCCTTGACCGGCCCCGCACCCAGTCCAAAATCCAGCACGGATGCCGTGCGCGGACCGTTGAGGTTCAGATGCAGATCCACAGGATCAAGCTGGGGCAACTGACCAATCGTAGTCGCAAAGCCGTTGGCGGCTTCCTGAAACCGGACCCCGACCGCAATACGGTTCTTCGGCGTCTGGACATTCAGGGTCAGACTGCCCGGCTGATCCAGCCGCTTCAGCGCCAGCGCCACATCCATGACTGGCAGCGTCTTCACTGTCACGCCGTCCAGAAACGGTGCGATGCTGTGGATATGGGCGTGTCCGTCCAGCGAAAAGACGGTTGGCGTGACGGTATAATCCGGCCCGATCTCCAGCCGCCCGACATGCAGCGAAACCAGATCGACACGCACATGCAGTTTCGAAGGCGCGCTGCTGGTCGTTGTCTGCTTTGCGGGCGTCGTTTCCGGCCCGGACACCGTCTTGCGCATCACGGCAATGCGCGAGGCACTGAGATTTGTGATCTTCGCATCCAGATGCAGCAGCGACAGCGGCGACCAGCGCAGATCGGCATTATCCAGCTCGATCCAGGGGCCTTTCGCATCCTTTATCAGCAGTTTCGAAACGGCCAGATGGTGCGGCAAGAAGCCCGACAGGCCGGAAATCTCCACCATCCCGCCCGTCAGCGGGCCGATCTTGCGCTCGATCAGGCGCTGCCCCGGCGAGATGTTAATGCCGACCAGCACACCCGTCACGGCCACAGCCACGAGCCCGACAGGCACGATAACCAGACCGGCCGCGACACGGAGAAGGATCCTGCGAACACGCATCAGAACGTCTCCCCGAGGCCGAAATACAGTTCCCATTTATCGCCGTAAGCCGGACGGTTCATCGGCAGCGCCACATCCACACGGATCGGGCCGATCGGCGTGAAATAGCGCACGCCACCACCATAGCCGACCCGCAGCGTGCCCTGTCCCGGCCGTGATCCCGTCCCGCCCTGACCGGCATCCACAAAACCGG
>CALFLO010000087.1 GCA_937880175.1 uncultured Gluconobacter sp. | reverse complement strand
TCCTAGAAGTTCAGATTGGCCTGCAGATAGTAGTATCCACCGTTATAGCCGAGCTGTTCAATCTGATAATCGTACTGGAAGGCGCCGAGGTAGCGGAATTCCTTCGGGATACGGCGCTGTTTTGCGTTGCCGATATTGTTGCCGCCAAGCGTCAGACCGAATTTCGGCAGGACCTGATACGAGACCGCGAGATTGGTTTCGAAACGGGCCTTGTTCACGTAGCGCATGAAGTCGGTATTGGAATAGGCGAGCGGGCCTTCGTAATAGGTCAGGGAGGATGTTGCGTGGCCGTAGCGGACTTCGTGGACCGAGACGCCGAGTTTTTTATACTGCCAGGTGCCGCCGAAGATCAGCTTGTTCTTGGGGGTATAGCTTGTGATGTAGGCGGCCTGCTGGGCGTTGAGCAGGCTGTTGCCGTTCCCGTCCTTGCCGGTATGGGTCAGGTCGGTTTCGTTGAGGTTCAGGGCCACGTCCCAGTCGATTTTGCCCCAGTCGCGGAAGCGGGTTTCATAGCGTGCGGTCACGTCCAGGCCGCGTGTGCGCGTGTCGGCGGCGTTGGCGTAATAGGATGCCGTGACGGCGTTGGAGGCCAGTGTGGAGGGCACGGTGAAGCCGTCGAGGCGCAGGGCTTCGATGGCATTCGCGCCGTTATAGACGCCTGCGGCCAGGATCCTATTTTTGATGGCGATCTGATACGCGTCCACACTGATATGCAGGCGCGGCAACGGGTCCAGCGTGAAGCCCGCGCTGTAGCTCATCGTGTGTTCCGGATGGAGCGGCTTGGCCCCGATCAGGCGTGCGCCAGCAGAATTGACCGGCAGGTAGCCCGTGGCATAGGTCGGCGCGACGGACAGGTTGGACCAGTGTTCCTGAAGCAGGGAGGGTGCGCTGAAGCCGTTTGAGATCGTGCCGCGCAGGGCGAAATACTTGTTGAAATCGTAGCGCGTGGAGACCTTGCCGGTCTTGGTGTCGCCGGCGTCCGTGTAATATTCGTAACGCCCGGCGAAATCGACCTGCCAGTTCTTCAGCGGACGCAGGGAGAGTTCCGCATAACCCGCCGTGACGTCACGGTTGCTTTCACTGGCGTTCTGCGGACTCAGGCCATGCAGCCCCTGTGGGCCGGTGCCGTAATACGAGTTGGCATCACCGGACATGATGTCGAACTCGTCGTAGCGATACTGTGCGCCCATCGCGAGATTGATCGGGCCTGCGAAAATCGGTGTGTGGAAGCTGCGATGGATGCCGAAATCATTCGTCCACTGGGTGTTGGTGAACGCCATTTCGTGGAAGCGCGTTGGAGAAGCGCCTGTTGCGGCATAGAGCGATGGATTGACGGTGTTGAAGAGGTCCATCGACGTATGGTCGCTGCCATAGGTCGTGCTGAGATCCCAGTTCCAGCCGAATTTTTCGCCTTTCAGGCCGAGGGTGACGCTGTAATCGTCTTCGGAGACGCTTTCCTTCGGGCTGAAGCCGTTGGGGTACATGGGCCAGTCGGTGGAGGCGACGCGGGCATCCTGATAGCTCTCGCCGTAGCGATGGCCGTATGTGGAGAACGAATACAGCGACAGGTCGGGCAGGACATCATACTGCATGTTGTAGGAGATGGTGCCGCGCTGCTGACGCGGGTCGCCCTCGTCCTTGAAGTCATATTTTCCGTTCCGGCTGTCGGCCGAATTGCGGATGGTGTGATCCTGATACTTGTATTCCGCGCTCAGATCGAAAAAGCCGCGCCCCATCAGGTCAAAGCCCGCATTGATGGACTCACCCGACTGGAAACCGTCCCCAGCGTAACGTCCGCCATTGGTGGCCTGCATTGTGATGCCGGATTTGCGGTGTTTGAGAATGATGTTGATGACGCCCGCAACGGCATCGGAGCCGTACAGCGCGGCGGCGCCGTCCTGAAGGATTTCCACGTGATCGATCGCGGAGATCGGGATCATGTCGATATCAACACCATTGGATCCCTGCTGCGGCCCGGAATTGTTGGACAGCACGGAGGTCGCGTGACGGCGCTTTCCGTCGACGAGGATCAGGGTGTGGTTGGGGGACAGGCCGCGCAGACGCAGGACATCCACCATGTTGGCATTGCCGATCAGGAGCGGCGCGCGCGTCAGGGAGGGGGTGAGCTGGGTCAGGGCGTCGCGCAGGTCGGACTGGCCTGTGCGGGAGATTTCGGCGGAGGTGACGACCTGGATCGGACTGGCGCTTTTGCGGACTGTCTGGTGCGGGTCACGCGTTCCGGTGACGATGACCGTTTCGTCCTCTTTGGGAAGGACCGCCGCCTTCTGCTTTGCGGCAGAGCGGATGGCCACGGGTCTGTGGGCTTTGGGAGGGGTGGTCTTCAGGGTCTGATCAGCCGCGGACGCTTCCATACAGACCAGAGGGCTCGCCGCGCAGGTGAGCAGCATGACACTCAGAGGAATGGAGACTTTTTTCATCGGCTGATATTCTTCCCGTTCGTCTCCCCGCGGGCCTGTCGCTCAGGTCAGGCCTCAGAGAGTTCTGAATATTCCCGGTGACCTCCCGTACTCAGCCGATCACCTTGAGGGAAAATCTAACGAACTTCAGAACGATAACGGAATGTACGTTTTTTTCTATCCTACCATAAGCTGTTCTTAGTCTTGGGGAGAGGCGGCCACCGTCCGGGGGTGGCCGCGGCTGCCTTTAATGGGCCTGCGGAATGGGGAGCTGGCTGTTGACCAGAGCCTGTGTCTGGCGGTCGATCGTCCAGAGGCGGTTGGGCGCCAGGGCGTCCCAGTCGAAGGCCTGTCCGTGGGTCGGGAGGCTGTAGGTTGCGACATGGCGCAGGCGGCCGCCTGCTTTTGGAAGTTGCAGGGCGTAGAGCTCCTGAGCGTCATGGCCCGTGACGTAGAGCAGGCCGTCCTGCCCCCAGCGGCCACCGGATGCGCTATGATGGCCGAAGCGTTGCAGAACGTCCTCGGGGAAAAGCCACTGTTCCTGCGTGGCAAAATGAGGGTCCATCCTGACAAGCAGCGTCGCGCGGTGGTCCCGGGGGGCCTCCCCGCCGTCACCGTCATAATTGGCGAAACAGGCCCACCAGCTTCCGTCATGCCAGTCGATCCAGGTCAGGGAGCCGCGACCGGGACCGAAACTGTGGGTGTGCGTATGCTGCATCGTTCTGGTGTCGAACCACTCGACGGAACTCCACATCGGCAGGTTCGGGTAGTTCGACATGGCGCAGACAAGCTCCGTGCCGTGGACCTCGCAACTGTTGATATGGATGAAAATGGCCGGGTCACCGGACCAGCCACCGAGGCGTTTTCCGGTCTGGCGGTCGTATTTTCCGATGGTGCTGTTCTGGATCGCGTAGAGGAATTGCCGGTCGTTTGCGACGCCCTGCGTGGCCTCCCTGGCTGGCAGGGTGCGCAGGACCGTAGCCGCGCCTGCCAGAGGCAGGTCGGCCGCGTGGGACAGGGGTGCGAACAGGAGCGCGGCGAAAGCGGAGAGGAGATATTTCATGGATCAGAAGTCCGGCTGAAAGCGAAGGCCGAACCAGACTGAACGACCGGCGGGGTGTCGGTCCTGAATCAGGTTTTCACGCGGTCCCATCCGGGTCACGTATCCTTCTCCCGTCAGGTTCTGCACCTGTCCGGTGGCGGAAAGCCATTTGTAGAAGCGGTAGCTGGCCTGAAGGTCGAGCTGGCCGCGTTCCTGAAGCCACATATCCTGCCATCGGGCTGTGCCGGACGTTGAGTACAGGGATTTTCCGATGCGGTTATAGGCGACACGCGCTTCAAGACGTTTGTCGGCGTAGAACAGGGACGCGTTATAGATGTGGGAGGGCTGGTTCGACAGGCCGTTGACCCGGCGCTGGGTCCCGTCATCCATGGTTTCTTCATAGAAGCCCTGAAGGAAGGTGGCGTTGAACGACAGGCCGAAATTCTTGAGGATACCGGGCAGAAAACCGAAGCGCTGACGCATGAGCTGCATTTCCACGCCGCGCATTCCAGCGCCCGAGGCGTTCAGCGGTTCGGACACAACCGCCGCGTAGGAGGCGCCGTCCATCGTGACGGTGCCGTAAGATGTGCGGGTGTAGATCTGGTCGTGGATGTCCTTGTAGAACAGCCCGACGCTCAGGATCGTGTCTTTCTGCGGATACCACTCATAAGACAGGTCGTAGTTCCAGGAATGGCGGGGCTTCAGGTTCGGATTGCCCTGGGAAATATTGACCGTGGCGCCATCGAAGGTCGTGCTGGTGGCAGCGCCGTAATCGCCGTAATTCGGGCGTCCCACGGTTTCGGTGAAGGCCGCGCGGATTTTCATGGTCGGGTTCAGGTTGAACGTCGCAAGGACCGAGGGCAGCAGGTAATCATAGCCTGCGCCGCGCGTCTCATACAGGTAATCCGTGGCTCCGCCTTGAGTAACGCCATTGAAATTGCCGATATCCGCACGGGTATGATCCCAGCGGAAGCCCCCTTGCAGGGACACGAAACGGTTGTGCCAGCCCGTCTGGAAATAGGCGGCCGTAATGGATTCCTGCATGTGGTAATAGGCAGGTTTTGTTGTTGAGAGCGTATTCGTTGTTTTGAACAGAGACTTGTTATTCAGCAGTTTGTTCAGGGCTTCCTGATAGTTCAGCGTGAGATAATTCAGGCCCGGTGCGGATTCCATCGTCAGTGTTTTGGAGGCGAGGACCTGATCCATGTTGCCGATTTCGGCGGCGGTGGCTGCGTTCTGCGGGATCCACTGGGTGTAGGTTTCGCTGTTCGTGACATGCGTCATGGTCTGGGTGACGCCTGCGTTCATCCAGAAGCCATGGCCGACATCCCAGCGCCAGTCTCCGCGCAGGAAGCGGACGTCGTTCTTGACGTGGAAGCCGTAAAATCTCCAGTACCGGGGATTGTAGTTATCGGCGTTATTGGCCGCTGTCAGATCGTTCAGGAAAATGGAAGGCGCGCCGTTATCGAGCGAATAGCTGTATCCGTAATTGCTCTGATATGTCGTTTTGTTCGTATTTTCGTTCATTCCGGTATTGTATTTGATCATGGTCCTGTAGCTGTCGTCCCAGGCGATGGAATCCGACGCCAGGAAATTCAGGTGCATCCGGTCGTTGATATCGTAATGGATCTTGCCGTTGACGAACCATGTGCGCTGCGTTTCAGGCTGCTGCGTGATCCCGAACTGATACTGGCCCGTGGTGACGGATCCGGTGTCGGGCGTGGCGCCCTGGGTCCATGTTCCGGATGGCATCGAGAGGGCTTCGTTGCGCGTTTCCTGATCGAGCGTATGGAAATATCCGCCGAAAACGGACAGGTCGAAGCGCTTTGACGGGCGGTACTGGAACTTACCGGTCAGGCTGTAACGCCGGTATGCGTCGTCGAACGCATAATCCTGCGAGCGAACCGGGACGGCGTGGCCGGTCGCGGCGGCGGCATCGGTGTTGGTCGGGGAACCGACGGCTGTTCCCGAGGCCGGGTAGTAGTTCCAGCCATCTCCGGTGGAGTCACCGGGGAGGATGGCATGGGTTGCGGAATGCAGTTCCTGATAATTGCCCGACAGGACGAAGCCGAATTCCTTGTTCTTGCCGAAAACCCGCGTCAGTGCGCCATCCACGCGCCAGTTTTCGTGCATGGGCTGTACCACGCTGCCCGACAGGTTGTTCCAGCCTCCGAGAAGCTGGGTGTCGAAGCTGTTGCCGTAATCGAATGCGCTTTTGGTGACCATGTTCACCTGCCCGCCGATACCCTGCGGGTCGTTATAGGCATCCACCGTCTTGAGGACCTGAAGCTCCCCCAGCATCGAGGAGGGAATGAGATCGAGCCGCGCGCCGCGATAGGTGTTGTTGGCGCTGGCGAGCTGTGCGCCGTCGATCGTGATCAGGTTGTAGGAATTGTCGAGCCCGCGAATGGTGATGTTTTCGATGTTGTTGTCCGAACGGTTGTCATCGGTACTGGGCATGACGGAAATGCCCACGATACGCCGCGCGGCTTCCACCACGCTCAGATCGGGGACGGTGCGGATCTGTTCGGCGCTCAGCGTATCGATCATCTGCGCCGAGTAGCGTTTGGAGGACGTGGTATCCCGGTTGGCGTGCACGCTGACATTCTCGGTTTTTGTCGCATCGAGCGTGGATTTGCGCACTGATGCCGGTCGGACGCCGGGTTTTGGGCCTGCTGGCGGATGCAGGCCGATCACGATGACATGGCTGTGCCGGGAAATGACGGTCAGGCCCGTGCCGGCCAGAAGCTGGTCCAGCGCTTTGTCGCTGTCCAGCGTTCCATGCACCGCGTTGCCCATGATCGTCTCGCGCACGGGGTCTGCGAGGACGATCTGGACATTGGCCGTCCGTCCGTAGGCGATGATGGCCTGCGTGATCGGCATGCGGCTGATGCTGAACGAGGACGTCTGGGCGTAAGCGGCCTGCGGTGTCAGCACACCGGCGAGGCAGGTGGTGGACAGGGCAAGGCCAGGAAAAATTTGCGCACGACTGTTTAAGCGAAACACAGCAGGTTGAATCCCCGTTTGGATACGTTCGCTTAAAAGATGTTAAGAACTGAAAAATCCGCCGCTTCGGGATTGTGAAGCTTTTCTTACTTCCCCCCGGATATTCACGGATTACAGAAGGCTGATTTCCGTGGGGGCGATGACCGGTCTCGTGCCGAAAATCTCGCTCAGGATGCGGGCGAAAATGACGGGGTCGCTGAGGGAGAAAATGCCGCTGATCCGGCGGTTGGCGCAGGCGGGGTTTTTCAGGATGATTTTCTGGGTGTTGTAGCGATTGATCTCCCGGATGGCCTCGGTGACGTTCACGGAGTGGAATTCGAGCAGGCCGCGGCTCCAGGCCGTGACGCGTTCCAGATCGTCGTCAGACAGGCTGCTCAGGGAGATCCGGTTGTGGTCGTAACGGATCCACTCCCGCCTGTGCAGCACGCGCTGCTCCCGTTCGCCGGAGCAGCGCGTGAGGATGTTTCCGTCCAGAACGAGCGCGTCGCTCTCGGCACCGCAGGCATGGGCGATCAGGCTGGATCTGTCCGGGAGGTCGATGGACAATCCGTCCATGTTCAGGCGGATCAGGCCTTTTCGGGCGGTCAGATGGGCCTGTCCGTGCAACAGATCGAAGCTGGGCGCGCCGGAGCCACGACGGATTCTGAGCACTGTTCCCTGATCGAGGATCAGGTCCCCGCAATGCGGTTCGTGAAGATGCAGGAGGCCGGAGCGGGCCTGATAGATCTGGGAGGCTTCCGCGGGTTGGCCCGGTATAAAGGCGGCCGCGGCCAGACCTGCGGCAAGCGCGACCCGGCCGAAGGCGCGGCGTGAGAGGGAGGCGGGTTGCGGACGGGTGGCGGGCAGTGACGCGCCCTGAAACGCGGCCACGCGCCCGGCCGACAGCCAGATGGTCCGGGCGCGCGCAAAGGCGCCGCGGTGGCGGATGTCCTGTTTCAGCCACAGCTTCAGTGTCGCGTCTTCGCGGCTGGACAAAGTGCCTCTGTCCAGTCGCGCAACCCATTCAAAAGCGATTTCGTCGATGGGATTTGCGCTCAGATCATCGCTTTTCAACGACTGCCTTAACCTCTCCGTATTGCTTCGCGCCGCGCTTTGCGGGGGCATCCCGGTCTTCGGAAAAGAAGCGGCTCAGGGCTCTGAGGCCCCGGGCCACCTGCTTTTCGACGATGTTTTCCGAAATGCCCAGCCGTTGCGAAACCTGCCTTTGCGATAATCCTTCAAGTCTGCGCAGCAGGAGGACCTGTCGGCAGCGTTCGGGAAGTTGTTCAACCATCTGATGAAGATATTCAAGCTCCTGCCGCACTTCGACCACCTGCTGGGGTGAAGGCGCATCATCCATGATGTTCTGGGCGTCAAAATCCGCCAGTGCTGTGATGGAAATAATGCGCGCGCGGCGATAATGCTGAAGGACGATGTTGCGGGCCATGCGGAAAAGATAGGCCTGCGGGGCTTTGATCAGGGCGACATCGACGTCCAGAAACGTCGCATAACATTCCTGCACGACGTCATCGACTTCAATATCCCGGAACTGTCTGAGCCAGCCGCGCAGGGCGCGTTCATGGGGGATGATGTGACGCGAGAGCCATGCGATTTTCTCATCCTGGCCGAGGACGTTATCGGGTTCGTCTTCCAACTGCGCCTCCCACGTCACTGTGAATGCGTCCGCTTGTAGCGACTGGGGGCGTCCAGTCATTTGATAGTTTCATGACAGGCCGGAACGGATCAAAGGAGGCTGATAATTCCGGGAGGGCAATGCTTTCCGGGGGTTCAGAACGTGCTGCGTAATGTGGCCATGACGTTTCGGGGTTCACCGTAATAGTTGTAGTAATAGATGTTTCCCAGACGCTGATAATATCGCGTGTTGGAGATGTTGTTGATGTTGACGGCGAGATCCAGTCTGGGGTCGAACTGGTAGCCGATCTGGGCATTGGCCACGACATAGGCCCCCTGCGTGACGGTGCGCGTTGTGCCGAATGTGCTGCTCTGCGCGGTCAGGCCGCCACCGATGCTCCAGACGTTTTTTGTCTGCTCCGGCGCGGCAAAACGGTAGTGGCTCCAGAGCTTGAAGAGATGTTTGGGGGAGTTGGATGCGTAGGGCCGGCCTTCCAGAGACGCCGTGCTGTCTCTGAGGATGACGTTGTCATTATAGGTGTAGCTGGCATTGATGTCCCAGCCTGGCAGGATGCGGCCGATCATTTCCGCTTCCGCGCCCTGACTGCGCACCTTGCCGGCTGCGCGATAGCAGTCGCCGGTGCCGCTGCGGCCGCAGGTGGGGGCGACGTCACCATCGATCATGGCCTTGTTGCGTTCGATCACACGGTATCCGGCCAGCGTGACGTTCAGGTTGTGATGGAAGAAATCGCCTTTCAGGCCGCCTTCGATCTGCTGGCCCAGATCCGGTTTCAGGCGGCCGGTGAGCGTGTAGCCGGATTGCGGGGTAAAGGTGTCGGTGAAGCTGACATAGGCGGAAATGCCGGGCGTGATGTTCCAGACCAGTCCCAGATAGGGGGTCGGGACGGCGTTGTTCTTCAGGCTGACGACATAGGGGGAATTGGTGGAGATGTTTTTGTATTTGTATTCGTAAAAGCTGATCCTCCCGCCCATGAGCAGATGCAGTGATTTGAGCAGTTCGATCCGCAGGGATCCGTAGACGCCTTCCTGACGGGTGGGTTCGCGGTACATCGTCGTGATGTCGGGCTGGATTGTGCTTGAAATGACGGGCGAGAAAATATCCAGGCCCGCAAGGCCCGTATTGACGCGCGAACTCTGCGTGGCGCCGCCGTCTGTCATGACGTCGGAATCATAATTCCCGCCGATGACCAGATCATGCTTGCGGTGAAAGGCATGGATGGGGCCTGTGAGATACAGGTCCACGCCATCGTACTGGTCATGGATCAGGGAGTTCGCGACGACGAAATTGGCGGTTTTCTGCGCTGTGACGGCACTGTTGAGATAGGTGTAATGCATGCTGGTGTCGGTCACGCGGTGCCGGCCGGTCAGGCGTGCGCGCCAGCCGCCGCCGAAACGGTGTTCCAGTTCGCCGCCAAGCTCATACATAGGGGATGTCGTATGGCCCCAGTCAGCGCCGACGAAGCTGTTGCGGCTGAGATGCAGATCGCTGCCGTCCGCCGCGCGGGGCAGGCCCATGAAGCGGGTGGTGTCATTTTTCTGTCCGGTTGCGCTCATGGACAGGGTTGTGTGGTCGGTGATGTGTACGTCGACATCGGCATAGGCGGTCCAGCGGCGGTCATGGGCGCGCTGATAGAAGAAGTCGCGGTCGGTTCCGGCGAGCACGAAGCGGCCTGTCACCCGTCTGGACGCGCTTAAGGGCCCCGTCAGATCCGCATCGGCGTGATAATTGCCCCAGGATCCACCGCTGAATGAGCCCTGCGCCCTGAACTGGTCCAGTGGGCGTTTGCGGACGAAATTCACGCTGCCGCCCGGTGGTGCGGAGCCCTGAAACGTCCCGTTGGGGCCTCGGAGCACTTCGAGCCGGTCGTAAATCGCGAGGTCGAACTGCTGGGCCATCTGGATGCCGCCGGTGGAGGGGACGCCATCGAACTGCGGGGTCAGGGCATAGCCGCGCGCCGTCATGCCCGCGGTGCCGTCGCCGTAGAAATTAACGTTCACGCCCGGGACCTGCTTGAGCGCATCATCGACGCTGTTGAGGTTCTGGTCGCGCATCTGCTGGCTGCTGAGGACGGAGACGGATTGCGGGATTTCGTTCAGGCGCAGGAGCATCTTGCCCATGGAGACCGCCTTGACGACGTAGCTCCCTGTTCCGTCTGTGGTCGCGTTTTTCCGCCCCTCCCCCCAAACCACCAGACTTTCCACACTGCCGGGCATATCGCCTGCGGCGGAGGTGGGCTGTGTCTGAGGACGTTTGGCCGGGGCTTTTTTCTGATGCGTGTTCGCAGCATTGGCGGAGGTGGTTTTTTTCTCCTCTCTATCCGGGATGTCGGCGGCGTGGACCATGGGAACTGGCAGTCCGGTGCTGACGGTCCACAGGAGGACGCCGTAGCGGCACAGCTTCTGTCTCGTGATGCTGGTTTTCCCGTGCATGTCCGCCTGAACGCTCCGCCGTGATTTTTGCGCATGAAAATCGCAAATGAGAATTAGTCTCATATAACGGAAGCGTGAGTTTTGTAAATTTTTCTTAGTTTTGCTGCGGGTGTGCTTCCGCCTTGCGCGTCAGGGTTCGGCGGCTGGAAAAACGATGTTTCAGCGGGGCTGGCGCGCGGTCAGGATGGCTTTGCGCAGGGCGGCCTGCGTGTGATCGGCGCTGAAGGTGGCGGCCACATGCGCCTGTGCCGCCTGTCCCAGTGAGCGGCAGGCATCGGGGTCAGCATACAGGGCGCTGATGCGGGCGCTCTGGCTGGCGGCGTCCTCTGCGACGAGCGCGGTGAGAGAGGGCGGAAGGTCCAGTCCTTCGGCGGCGACGGGCGTCATGACGCAGGGGATGCCAGCCATGAGGCTTTCCAGAACCTTGCCTTTGATCCCTGCCCCGTATCGCAGGGGCGCGATCGTCAGGCGCACATGATCGAAAACGGATGTTTCAAGGTCCGCGACATGGCCCAGCACCCGGACACCTTCGGGCCAGTGCAGATGCGGCGGCAGGTACGGACCGACCAGCAAGAGTTCAAGTTCAGGGTTTTGGACGCGCAGGTCCGGCAGGACGTCACGGGCAAACCAGAGGGCGGCATCGAGGTTCGGGGCGTGGCGGTAATTTCCGATGAAGGCGATATGGCGCCGGGCCGCGAAGTCCGGCGTATGGTCGCGTTTGCGGATTGCCCATGGGACGCAGGCGACGCGCGCCTGCGGGACGGCCTGACGCAGCCATGCGGCTTCTGCGGGCGAGTGCGTCAGGACGGCATCGGCCTGCCAGGCGGCGGTGCATTCCTCAAGGCGCGTTCTTCTGCTGAGGGCGTAGAGTTCGGGGCGTTTTTCGATTTCGGCCTGCCCCGCGATGCGGAGGTGATGCAGATCGGCGACGCTGTAGAGCAGCGTTGCGGCGGGCTGGTGATGGCGGGCGAGGCTCAGATAGCGCGCGGCCGTGCCGATCCGGTGCAGGTAGACCAGATCGAACGCGCCGGACTGACGCCGCAGGATTTCTTCCACCGAGGCGTAGTGCGGAGCGCGCCAGATTGTGAAGCCTTCCGCTTGCAGTGCGTGCCGCGCATCGGCTGGCGGGGACAGGTCATCGGCGGCAACGAGGCTGACCTCGTAGCCGAGCGCCTGAAGCGCGCGGGCGTGGGACAGCAGGGCCTGCGACCCTGCATCGTGCCCGGCGACCGGAAGGCGTTCGTCAACGAGCAGAGCGCGCTGGGCACGGGGTTTTATATCGATTTCGGGGCCGTGCCGACGGGCCAGTCTGCGGTAATGGTCGTGCTGTTCCTGTCCGCCATCCGCGCGAGCGTGATCGGTCAGCAGGTCGTCGGCGATCTGCGCGAGGAAGGACAGGATATTTTCGCGCTCGGGGTTTGCCTGCGCGCCGCCTGCGACCTGCCGCAGGAGTTCGCGCAGGTCCTCGTCGAAGGTCCCGGTGGTTTCAAGGACAACGGGGGAGCCGATCAACTCCGTTCCGTCGGCTTCGCGGCGGACCTGAATGATGTGCCGTTCATGGGCGCTGAGTGGCGCGGGGATCAGCAGGTCGAAGCCCAAGCGCCCGTCCCCGAACCCCGCCTGTTGCAGGTCAGGGCGGTTCTGGTTGGCGATGACGCGGGCGATCAGCCTGCCGTTATCGAGCACCTGCAGGGAGGCGGGTTCTCCGCTCTCCCCCGCCTGTGCCCAGCCCGCGATCCGCCTGCGCGTGGCGATGTCCAGATAGCCGGGCAGGACGGCGGGGCGCGCCGGAACAACATAGGGCGGGGTCATGGGAGGATTGTTCAGGCTGCCATGCGCTCGGCCCGCTCCTGCGTGAGCGGTTCGACGACGAGCGCGGCAAGCTGCGCGTCCGACAGGCCCCCGATAAGGTCGATGTCGAACGCATGGAAGCCATCGCCTTTTCCGGCGGCTTCCAGATCCGCCCGATACCGGTCGGCCGTTACTTCGCACAGGACCAGATCGCCGGTGCGGACTCTCAGGCGCAGTCTGCCCTCGGCACGCCCTGCATCGCGCGCCCAGCCTGCGACGCGGCCATGTGAGGCCACGTCCACGTACAGTTCGACGGAGGAGGTTTCGGACTGGGTGGGTGCGGGGCGCAGACTGCGGCGGATGGCTTCGAGTTCTTCCCCGTCCTCGACGCGCGGGGCGCAGTAGCGGGCAGCAACAGGTTCGGCGTCGGGGTACAGTTCGGCGTATTCGCGCGCGTTGTGGAACATGCCGCGGCTGCCATCATCAATGAAGGTTTCTGACGCGGCCCCTTCGGCGAAAATGATGTCGTGCGTTTCCAGTTCGATATGGATGTATGTGATCACATCGACCTGTTCGGCCTGTGTGATGGTCTGGCCATTAACCAGTGCGTGGGCCGGGACCAGCACGCCGTTGAGGAACATGGCGTGCAGCGGGGAAATGACCAGATCGCGGCGAGGCAGGCTTTCGCCCAGAGCGCCTTCGGCAATGCGTACGGGCATGATATCGGAGCGCCCGGCGGCAAAGCGGCCGTCATAGGCGCGGCGTCCGATCCAGCGGATGGGACGGGAAGTGCCATCACGGGTGATGAGGCAGTCGCCGATTTCCAGCGTTTCGACGGGGCGCTCTCCCGTTTCGGTCAGGATGGCGGTGCCGGGGCAATAGCAGGGTGTGCCTTCCGCCGTAACGGTCAGGCCGCCCGCACTGTCCGCGCCCAGGACGAAGAAGTCCGCCGCGTAGTCGCCTGCGAAGGTCAGGGTTTCGCTGGTCTTGCCGTCCGTGAGTGTGACGAGGGTGTTGCCGCCCGAGGCCGTGCGGCTCAGGGTTGCGGCGGATCCCATGCCCTCAAGATCAATCGTATCGTTGGTGCCGAAACCGGAAATGACGGCCTGCACGCCATAGGCCGTGGAGGACGGGGCGACGCTCTGGATGAGGGTTCCGGCACCGTCAAACTCCAGATTTCCCGTGACGGAGGCCTTGGGGGACAGGAGGTCGAGCGTGCCGCCGTCTTTGAGGACGGTATTGCTGGCAACGGAATTGCCGTCGATGGAGAGGCTTCCCCCGTCGAGCGTGGTTCCGCTAGCCGTGACGCCCTTGATGGTGATGGCGACCGTGCCACCCGACAGCACGGTTTCATTGGTGATCGTGGCGCCGGATGTGGCCAGTGTCTGGGTGCCGTAAACCGTGCCGCCCGAGGCACTGCCGGTCAGGTTTTCCACGCCACCGGCCGAAATGACCGAGCCGCTATCCGTGCCTGCGACGTTGAGTGTGCCGCCGGACAGGACGGTTGCGCCGACGATGGTGCCGCCTGCGCTGACACTCAGGGTATCGCCGCTGGAGACCACCGCACCGGAGAGGGTGGCGCCGCTGGAGACGACATTCGGGCTGGTGCTGCCGGAGCTGGAGGAGCCTGCGGATGTGGTGGTGAGTTCGACGCCGCCTGTGCCGTCTGCTGACAATGCGAGGGACGCGGCGAGTGCGCTGCCTGCGAAGGTGAACTGCTGGGTGACCGAGCCGCTGCTGAGGGTGGCGACCGTGTTGCCGCCGCTGACCGTCGTGGTCAGTGTCGTGCCGGTGCCCATGGCCGTATCGTCGAGAACGTCTGCGGCGCCGAAGCCGGAAATCGTGGCCAGAGTGCCGTATCCGGAGCTTGCGATGCTGTCGATCTGAAGCGTGCCCTGCCCCGAGAATAGCACCGTACCCGACAGGGTTGCCTTGGCGGATTCAAGTTCGATGGTGCCGCCGTCGAGGATGGTCGTGTCTGTTGCTGCGGCGTTGCCGTCGATCGAGAGGATGCCGCCGTTGTTCAGCGTAATACCGCTGGCCAGAGCGCCCTTGATCGCCAGTGCGACCGATCCGCCGTTATAGACGGTCTCGCCCGATACGCTGGCCCCGGCGGCGCTGACGATCTGGGCTCCGTCAATCTGTGTGCCGGAAACCGAACCGAGCACGGTTTCCGTGGCGCCATGGGCCAGCACGCCGCCGGATGCGGAGCCGCCTGCCGAAATCGTGGCGGAGCCGCCGGAGAGGATGCTGGCGCCTGTGGCTGTGCCGCCCGACTGGACGACGATCGAGCCGCCGTTGGAAATGGTGGCGGAGGTGCTGGTGCCACCGTTGGAGACTGTGACCGCGCTGGCGGTGGAGGTGTCTGTCGGAGCAAAGGAGACGCCGCGGATATTGGTATCGGCGGCGGCGGTCATGAGGGTTGTGAAGCTCTCATCCGCTGGCGCGGTCGTGGCGTTGAGGTCGTCCGTGATGGTGAAGAGATAGGTCTGGTCGAGGTCGCCGATCGTGGCGTTGGTGGTGTAGAGAACGACGTCGTTCCCATCCACTTCGCCCGTCAGTCCGATCAGGCCCGTGGTGCCGGATGCGGAGGTGTTGGAGACGAGGTTGAGCCCGACGGAGAGCGTGTAATCGAGGGTCCAGGCGGTGCCGTTATAGGTCCATTTCTGCAACCCGCCATCGCCTACGCCGCCTGCCTTGGGGTTTCCGCTGTCGGCTACATACAGAACAGTCGAACTTGCGAAGAAATAGGATTCCGGGCTCAGGCTGACCGTGGAGCCAACTGCGGAGGCGTTGAGGGAATTTTCTTCAGCGGCCGTCAGGGTGACGGATCCGGCGATGGCGGGCAGGACTTTGGACTGTGTTGCCGAGACCGGGAGGGTTGTGCCGTAGCTCGCGATATTGGAGGTGCCGCCGCTGCCCTGTGTGCTGTCACGCGAGACGTAGAGGACGCCGTTGACGATTTCGGTCACGCGGGTGTCGATGGCGGTTGCGACGCTGGCGCCGTCGGCAGCGTGAAAGACGCCCTGGGTCGTGTCACCCTTCACGCCCTGACCGGTGATGTAGAACGACGTTCCGTCTACCGTGGCGACGCTGCGGATGTTGTTGGTGTTGAACACGCCGTACAGGGCCGTGCTGGTATCGACCGTTCCGTCATAGCTGATATCGGCGACGACGCGGGGGACGGCCGTATAGCGTGTTCCGGTCAGGCTGGTGGACTGGGCCAGACGGGCATCGCCGTACACGGCCGCGCCGCCTGCGTTATAGGTCGCGGCATTGATGCCGTAGCCGCCGATGACGAGGGATTCTCCGTCCTGCGAGAGCTGGAGTTCACCTTCGGACGATGAGCCGTATTCGCCAGAGACCGCGTATTCCGTAACGCCATCGATCACTGTGGTCGTCTGGGGCAGGACCAGCGTGCCGACGACGTCACCGGTGGTGGTGATTTCTTCGAGCGTGATGGGAGACGCCTGATTGTCCGTATAGGTGCCGCTGCCGTCACCATCACCGACCACGCTGATGACAAGATCACCTTCAGTGAAGGATTTAATCGTCGAAGACATGCAGGCTCTTCCAATCCGGGATTTATGAATATCCCGTTACTCCAATGCCCTCTTCGCAGCGTGTGAAATTAATTTGACATAGATGCCGGACAATCTGCCCCCGGGACCGGGACGCGGATCATTCACGTCGTGCCCTCAGTGGGGGGCTGACGGGGATGCGGGGCAGCGGTCTGGTCAGGGTTTTTATGGAAATTGAAAATTATTATTTTTAAAAATTTGGTAACGACTTCTATAGATACCAAGTGTTTCAGTATAAATAATTTGTTACTTTAGGGTAAATGGTAAAAAATTATCCATAAACCACGATTTAAAAGACGTTGTATTTCAGGACCAGTATCGTCCCGGTTTCCCTTCCTTGCTGTAACCCTGTCGGGAACCGAGCTGAATGAATGCCATTGTCATCACCGCGCTGAGGCGACCGCTCACCTTTGTCGTCCTGTCGATCATGATCGTGATGCTTGGCGTCATGTCCATTTTCAAGACACCGACCGACGTCTTTCCGAACATCAACATCCCTGTCGTCTCGGTCGTCTGGACCTATGGCGGGATGCTGCCCGAGCAGTTCGCCGGACGCATCATTTACAACTACGAACTCAATGTGACCTCGACCGTCGAAGGTATCGAGCACATGGAGTCCAACTCCTATTACGGGCGTGGGATCGTCAACATCTACTTCCAGCCCGGGACCGATATCGGCCCGGCGGAAGCGGATGTCGTCGCCATTTCCCAGACCGTGATCCAGCAGTTGCCGACGCATATTCCCGCACCGATGGTCATGCGGCTTGAAGCGTCGTCCGTGCCGGTTATTTCGCTTCAGATCACGTCCGACAAGCAGACGCCATCGGATCTGTTCAAACTGGGCGTCATTTCCGTCCGGCCGCTTCTGGTCACGGTTCCCGGTTCCGTCGTGGCGCATCCCTATGGCGGGATGGACAGCTTTGTCATGATTGCGCTGAACCAGGCGCAGCTTCGGGCTCATCACCTGTCCGCCATGGATGTTCAGGCCGCCATGCGCGACCAGAACATCGTCCTTCCTGCGGGCGATCAAAAAATCGACGCGACCGACTGGATGGTGCAGACCAACGCCACCCCCACCAGCATGAAAGCCATCGGCGACATTCCGGTGAAGCGCGTGGGCAATGCGGTCATCTATATTCATGACGTGGCGGACGTCTATCGCGGCGGCCATCCGCAGACGAACGTGGTTCTCGTCAAGGGCCGTCAGGGCGTGGAAATCGTCGTCATGAAGGGCGGCGGGGCCTCGACGCTGGATGTCGTCAATGGCGTGAAGAACCTTCTTCCCCGTCTGCGCCGCATCCTGCCACCGGACGTGCATGTCTCAGTCCTGACGGATGCTTCGACCTTCGTGAAGGATTCCATCAAGGACGTCGTGCGTGAAATGGTCACGGCTGCGTTCCTGACGGGGCTTGTGGTGCTGCTGTTCCTCGGGTCGTGGCGTTCGACGATCATTATTGCAACGTCGATCCC
>CALFLO010000086.1 GCA_937880175.1 uncultured Gluconobacter sp. | reverse complement strand
AAATCGTTTTTCAACAACCGTCTTAACATCAATATCGGCCGCATCACGCTGACGCATACCTATGCGACCTCCGTGCTGCTCTGCACCTTCATGGTCCAGTGCTCGGCACCCCCCGCCATCAAGGCCGACGAGGGGTGGAGCGTCTATCCGAAAGCCACCTGGGGCGGCACGCTGCGCTTCAAGCCCACCCGTGACCTGACGCTGCGAACCGGCGTCTACAGGGTCGGCGCACTGACGGAAAACCCGAGCGGCTGGGCCTGGGGCAGCGAACGCTCGACCGGTGTCATGCTGCCGATCGAACTGACCTGGGAGCCCTTTATCGGTCCAGATAACTTGCCGGGCCATTACAAACTCGGCTTCGCCCATGACACCTCCCCTTACGCGGATCGCCTCGGGACCATTCCGGCGATGTTCGCGAAAGAGGTTTTTCATGACGCCACCAAACCGCGCGACACGTTCTATATCGAGGCCGACCAGATGGTCTATCGCAAGGGCGGCCAGCATCAGATGGCGGGCGGTTACATCCTCGCAGGCTATGTGCACAACACGCCCAGCGTCTCGACGTTTTCGGATCAGGTCTATGTCGGCGCATCGCTGCTGGGCATCATCCCCCGCAGACCGTTCGACCGGTTCGGCGTGATGTATTCCTATTACCAGATGAGCCCGGCCATCACGCTCGGCCAGCGCCTCAGACAGCTCGCGGGCATGTCGATGGGCGCCTTCGTCAACGGACCCCAGACCCATTCCGCCATTCTGGAAGCCTATTATGGCGTCCCCATCCGGCCGGGCCTCGTGTTACAGCCGGAGTTTGAATACATGATGCGCCCCGGCCAGACTTCGGTCATCCCAAATGCAACACTGGTAGGCCTCAAGATCCTCGGGAACCTGTAAAACAAAATCACCGATAACAGATCCGTTACTTATGCTTTAACAGGAACGTTATTCAGGAACGCGGGAATTACCTTTTCGTGATTTGAGTATAAATATTCATTTACATAAACTCAATTTAGATAAGGACCAGTGCCAGAGGACTTCCCGCATGAAACCGATGTTTGCTTCTTTTTTCGTTCTTGGGCTTCTGGGCAGCACAGCCATCGCGCAGGAACCCAAAGCTGAAAATGCCGTCGTCAGCACTGCTTCGAGCGAGAAGCCCCAGATCACGCAGGCTGCGGACCGCAAGAACAGCGAGACCTGCAATCAGGTCTGGGTCAACACCGCCACCCATGTCTATCATGTGCAGGGCAGCTTCTGGTACGGCGCCACGTCCCATGGGGCGTATATGTGCGAAAATGATGCACGACGTGCAGGCAATACCCGCGGCCAGTTCTAAAGAGTCTTACAGGAAGCTATCAGCCCTCTCAAACAGGGAGCCTGATACCGCCGACCATTCAGTCAGAGGCACCAACACCTGACTGATCGACCGGAGTTCCATGAACCTGCACCGTGACCTTTCCGGGAGTTTGCTTCCCGGAGGTATTATCTTTGGACGTTGACGCCTCGTCCCCGGCCTGCTTTGCCGCAATCTGCTCGCTGATTTTTTCCTGCTGCCGGAGAACCTCAGCCTGTCGCTGATGCCCCGCCGCGTCGGCCGCATCCGCTGCCAGGGCAAGGGCACGGCGCATCCCACGATAATCCAGCGCGTCACGACGGTTTTTCACAACGGACAGCGCCTCGCTGCTGGCCAGTTCGGGCTGGCCCCGCAACAGGTTCAGACGGGCGGCAAGCTCCTGCTGGTCAACCTGCGCGCTGATTTCGCGGAATGCCGACAGATCGTTCATACGCTGCGCCAGAACCGTATCCTGCCTCAGATCCGCCGCGATAAGACCCGACAGATAAAGCGCCCGTTCGCGGATCCCCATATCCGGTGACTGAAGCGCGCGCGCTACAGCCTGCGACGCGAATACCGTATCATGAAGCCGATACAGGGCGGCCGCACGGATCACGGCCAGATCTGACGTATCCGCAACACCGCGCAGGCTCAGGGCGGTCTCGGTCTCCCCCAGACTTTGCAGAGCCTTCTGCGGCTCGTCTTCCGCCAGCAGAACCGTCGCCAGATTGAAACCGGCCTCATGAATGGCCGTCGCATCATCCCGTATCAGGGCACGGTCCATGGCGGTGCGGTACTGAGCCTCGGCCTGCGTGGCCTGACCGATCCCATAGACGCTTTTGCCCGTATCCATGGCGTCTTCATAAGGCTGATCGGGCTTCGGACCCTTCGTCACGGAGGACGAACAGCCGCCCAGCGTCAGAACCGTGAGGGCCACACACCCCAGAAGAACGCGCTTCATGGCCGCACCGCCTGTGCTGGCAGACGACGCGAAGGCTCCTGTTTCGCGCCCCCGCCGCCCAGCAGCCACATCCCGCGCAACTGATCCGTCAGCTTGCGCAGGCTGCTCGCACTCGCCTCCGCCTGCGCCAGAAGGGCCGGAAGCTGGGCCGTGGCCGTATTGGCATGGGCCACGGTCTGCTGCACCTGCGGCATGCTCTGACGCAGGCTTGCCGTCGCGGCCCGTGCATTGGCCATCGTTCCATCCACCTTCGTCATGACGGCGCCTGCCTGTTTTTCAATGGGTCTGAGATCCGCAATGACGCCATCAAGATGGGTCAGGGCCTCGTTGGCCTTGTCCAGAACGTCATCCTTGACCAGCAGGCCACCGATCGTCCCTTGCCCCTTGCGCATGTCGGTCAGCATGTCGTTCACCTGCGCCGTAATGAGCTGAACGTTGTTCATGGCCGGGACGAGCTTGTTGCGCAGATCCGTGACAGTCTGCGTAATCACGTCCGCCGGATTGGCCTCAACCGTTGCCTGAAGAACCGCATAGTCCCAGTCGAGTGGTTTGCCCTTGCCGCGCCCCAGCTCAATGTAGCTGGCGCCCGCCACGATCAGCCGATGGCGGATAATCGCCGTGCTGTCCTGCCGGATGAAATTGGCGAATTGCGGGTCCAGATCCCCTTCGGCATACATCCGCCCCGTCTCATTGAGCTTGAGACGGCGGATTTCCCCAGCATGAACACCCATGACTTCAATGTCATTGCCGATCGCAAGTCCTGCCACACCACTTTCGGGGAGCACGAAATGCAGTTTCTTCTCCGGCGTCAGCCACTGGCGCAGGAAACCGGCCTCTACGACGGCCACCGAGAACATGACGATCGCGGCAAGGACAAGCAGCCCGACCCATTCATCCGCATAGCGGTTCTGAAAGAGCGGACGGGCGGTTTCGGTCTGGCGTACGCGAAACATCAGGAACCTCGCATCGAAAACAGTCCGTCATCATATAGGCGCAGACGGATGGTGGCGTCGGACGCATAATCCCCCCACCCGCTTTCATCCGGAGCCATCCACACAACCGCGCATCCCCGGTCCCGCAGATCGGTCACGAGAGACAGGAACGCTTCCATCAGGCTGGCCGAAGCCCCTTCCATCGGATGCTCCAGCAACAGCAGGGCCGGCTCGCCCATCAGGGCCCGAACACAGGCCGCACGCTGACGATCCATGGCCGACAGACGGCCCGGCGGGATCACCGGCAGTCCCGGCAGACCAAGCCGGACGGCAAGATGCACGGCCTGGTTCTGAAGCTTGTCGATCGGTGTGCGTGTATGATGCAGTTGTGGCCACAGGATGTTCATGTGCGTCCCATACAGGTCCACCCATCCCCCCGTAACCACAACGCGCCCGATCCGGCCCCGCAGCGCATTGCTCCGCCGCTCATCCAGATCGGCCCAGTCCAGCCCCATGCAGCGGACATGCCCGTCCCCCAGCGGAATAAGGCCCACGCACATATCGGCAAAGAGTGCCGCCTGCCCCATGTCCCGACATTCGATCAGCGCACATTCGCCGGGATTGAGACGCAGATTATAGCGGCTCGACACCAACCCGCTCTCATCGAACTGCGGTCTCGCGTCCAGAAGCTCCAGCCGGGCATCCAGCGAATTGGGAAAAACGTCGTCGGTTTCAGCCATCGAAGCACACGCTGAAAACGACGTTGATGACCATGATGGAGAGCATTCCACGTGCAAACCCGCGCGGCAGCATGCTCGACAGGTCATCCTCGGTCGTTACGTCCATGCCAGACAGGCACGAACAGACCCCAACCGCGTAGCCGCTGAAAATGAACTTGGCGGGGATCACGAAATAGTCGATCGGCTTCACGC
>CALFLO010000085.1 GCA_937880175.1 uncultured Gluconobacter sp. | reverse complement strand
GGGAACCGCGCGGGCCGGCGCCACCGCCGCGACAGGCGCGGACGGGACCCTCGGGATGCGCAATCCCGTCCCCCCCGGAACCCGCACCCTCCCGCGCCTGCCGAACATCACCCTGCCCGAAAACGTCACCATCACAGGCGATTTCCCCCGCAGCGCAGACGTCGCCCTGCTCGTCACCCCGGTCCAGACCGCCCGCGACGTCTCCACCCGCCTTCAGACCGTGCTTGATCCCACAGTCCCCGTCGTCACCTGCTGCAAGGGGTTGGAACAGGCCACATCCCTCCTGCCGCTCGACGTCCTCGCGCAGACCATGCCGAACCGCCTCACAGGCGTCCTCTCCGGCCCGAACTTCGCCATCGAAGTCGCGAAAGGCCTGCCCGCCGCCGCAACGCTGGCCTGCGCGGACCCCGCTCTCGCGCAGAAACTCACGGCGCTCCTCAACACCTCCAGCTTCCGTCTGTACGCCAGCGATGACGCCGCAGGCGTCCAACTCGCAGGGGCTGCGAAGAACGTCATCGCCATCGGCGCAGGGATTACAATCGGCGCAGGCCTCGGCGAAAACGCCCGCGCCGCTCTCATCACCCGTGCCGTCGCCGAAATCGGCCGCCTCGCCGAAGCTACAGGCGGCCGCGCCAGTACGCTCGCGGGTCTCGCAGGCATGGGCGATCTCATCCTGACCTGCACCGGGCGCGGCTCACGCAATTACAGCGTCGGTCTGGAACTCGGCGAAGGCCGCCCGCTGGCAGACATCCTCGCCTCACGCACAACGGTCGCGGAAGGCGTGTTGACCGCGCCTGCCATGCTCGCTCTCGCCCGCAGGCACAACGTGCGGGTGCCGATCATGGAAACCGTCACCCGCCTTCTCAACGACGGCGTCTCGATCGAGGAAGCGCGCCACCTTCTGCTGGACCGCCCCCCGACCCGGGAATAACGACGCGTCTCAGTGCAGAACGGCGCAGGCCACCCGGTCTCCCGAGCCACCAATCGGCTGGGTCTGATAATCATCCGGCCTAGCATGAATGACCACGGACGCCCCATCCGCATCCATCAGAACCGGCAGACCATTTTCGCCCTTCAGCGACACCAGCGTGGAATAAAGCTCCACCGTCGCCGTCCCGTCCGCTGCGACATACAGATTCGGCAGGTCCCCGGCATCATTCGCATCCGCCTTCAGAAACCCATGCACAACCGGCGTCACCGTATGGACATGCGCGCCCGCACTGGTGAATTTCGGGGCCGCACAGCTTCCTTTTTCATGGAAATGAATCCCGTGCCAGCCCGGCGTCAGCCCCTGAACCTGAAGGCGCAGCAGAACCCCTTTCGGTGCCCCCGTCACGTCCACGATCCCATGCGTGGCGCCATCCGTCCCCTTCAGCTCCCCGCTCACATGATCCGCCGCACAGGCCAGAGCGGGAACAGCCATCACAGAGGCCAGAAGAAGGGTCAGAAAACCGGAACGGCGCATGGAGAAGCTCACTATCAGATCAGGAAAAGATGATAACTATTCGCATCTTATCCGGATTGCGCCAGTGCATCGATCAGAGATTCGTGAACGCGCCCCAACTCAGACGAACAGCCCCGCAATCACCGCGCTCATCGCATTGGACAGCGTCCCCGCCGCGACGGCCCGCACCGCCAGCGACGCCACATCCGTCCGCCGCCGCGGCTCCGCACTTCCAAACGCCCCGATCAGAATCCCGATCGTGGAGATGTTCGCAAACCCGCACAGCGCGAAGGACAGGATCGTAATCGTCCGCTGCGACAGCGCATGCGCATGGATCAGCGGCGACAGGTTCACATAAGCCACGAACTCGTTGAACGCGATCTTCTGCCCCAGCAGACCGCCCGCCACCACGCACTCATTCCACGGCACCCCAAGCAGCCACGCAAATGGTGCAAACACCATCCCCAGAATCCACGGCAAAGACAGCCCGACCGCACCAAGAACCCCGTTCGCCAGAGCAATCAGCCCCACGAACGCAATCAGCACGGACCCCACCGCCACCGCGATCTTCGCACCGTTCATGGCACCATCCGCAATGGCCTCGAACATGCTATGATGCCCGTGATCTGCGCCTGCAATCTGCGCATTGGACCGACGCGGCCCCGGAAACAGAATGCGCGAAAACAGCAGACCGCCCGGGATCGCCATAAAGGACGCCGCCAGCAGATTCTCCATCGGCACACCGAGCGACGCATATCCCGCCAGCACAGACCCCGCGATCGAAGACGTCCCGCTGCACAGAACCGTTGCCAGCTCCCCTTCCGACATTTCCGCCAGACAGGTCTGAAGCGCGATCGGCATTTCGCTCTGCCCCAGAAAGATCGTCAGCACCGCCGCGAACGATTCGAGCCCCGTCGTCCCGAGAACCCGCGACAGCGCCCCACCAATCATCCGCGAGAGGAACGGCAACACGCCCCAATGCTGCAACAGCCCCAGAAGCGCTGCGACATAGACGATCTCGGGAAGCACCTTCAGCGCAAAGACGAAACTGTCATTGCCAAACAGCCCGTTCATCTTCGGCCCGACAAGACCGCCGAACAGGAACGCGCTGCCCACATCGCCAAAGGACAGAACCTTCGTCACCGCGTCCGACACCACATGCAGCCCATGCGCGCCCGCTGGCACCCACAGCACCACGGCCGCAATCAGCACCTGCAACAGCAGCGCCCGCCCGACGAGCGACCATTCGATGGCCCGGCGGTTGGTGGACAGCAGCGCACCCAGAATCAGAAGACCGGCCATGCCGACAAGGACGCGCAGGATCACGCAGGCAAACTCCTCACCCAAAAACAGAACAACGCACCCGCAACCGGACCCGAAACGACCTGAACCTGTCCGTCATGTCACGTTCTGTCCACCCCTCCTCTCTCGCCTGAACGCCCCCGAACCGCTAGGATGCCGCCGACTGATAGGGAGAAGCCCCATGACCTGTGCCTATGATTTCAGCCTCCCCGGCCTGTCCGGCGACACGATCGACCTCTCGGCGTATCGCGGACGACCACTGCTGATCGTCAACACAGCGTCGAAATGCGGCTTCACGCCACAGTATGAAGACCTCCAGCATCTCTGGTCCCGCTACGGTCGCGATGATCCCGAAGGCCTGATGATCATCGGCGTTCCGTCCAATGATTTCGGCCAGCAGGAACCCGGCTCGTCCGAAGACATCAAGAATTTCTGCCACCGCAACTATGGCGTGAGCTTCCTCATGGCCGCCCGCCAGCACGTGCGCGGCCCCGAAACCGCCCCGCTGTTCCGGTGGCTGGACAAGCAGGGCGGCTTCCTCGCCCGCCCCCGCTGGAATTTCTACAAATACCTGACCGACCGTGACGGCAATCTGGCCAACTGGTTCACCCCGCTGGCCAAACCCGCATCAAACCGGGTCGAGGAAGCGGTTCGCAAGGCCCTTCTGGGGCATTGATCCAGCCGGGGTCGCCTGTCCCAGTGCCGCCTCGATCAGCGCGATATTCCGCAGATCAGCCTTGAACACCGTATCGAACAGATCCCCCGCCAGCGGTACGAGGCCCACCACGGCCTCGATCGCCACATTGCCGAGCATCCGCTGCACGGTCTGGCGGTCCACACCCATCCGCCGCCCTTCCCACACGATATAAAGCG
>CALFLO010000084.1 GCA_937880175.1 uncultured Gluconobacter sp. | reverse complement strand
GATCGGCCCGACCGGCGCCCTTGATGTCCGTCCGATATCCTGCGCAAACACCAGATGATCCCAGGTCACAGGCTGACCCGCCCCATAAGGCAGCTTCGTCTCGACCCACAGCGGCATCGCAAACGGCACCACGGACCGGTCCACCGCCACGGAACGCCCGGCCGTCAGCGGCATCCCGAACGCCCCTTTCGGTCCCTGCGCCAGATTGCCGTCATCGCGACGGAAAAACACATAATTCGGATTGCGCTCCATGACGGCCATCATCCGGTCCGGATGCGCCTCCAGCCAGTTGCGGATGCTGTCCATATTGACACCATCCGCCGGCAGTTCCCCGTCCTGCACCAGAACACGTCCGAGCGGCACATAAGCCTGCCCGTTGCGCCCGTCATAACCAACACGCACCTGAGCACCATCCGGCAGGATCAACCGCCCCGAACCCTGGATCTGAAGGAAAAACAGATCCACCGGACTTTTCAGCCAGGCGATCTCCAGCCCCTGCCCCGCCAGCGCTCCGCCATCAATCGCGGCACGATCGTGATACGGCGCAAACTGCCCGTTGACCCAGCGCCCGTTGACCATCTGGCCATTGGTCGCCTTCGCCCGGACCAGATCGCGCGGACGACCGTAAACCGGCGTCTGATACGCACCACCCCGCGTCAGGGAGGCCTGGATCTGGGGCTCGAAATACCCCGTATAGAACGCATCCGTTCCCGCCTCGTAAGGCTGGAACCACGTCTCCAGATAAGTCCGCGCATCCGCAGCCGTCGCCAGCGCCGCACAGGCATTGGTCCAGTCGGCAGCATGACGCCCGTAAGTGATGGCCTCGCTCCCGCCGAGCACCGTCTCAGGCGGCAACTGCGCCAGACGATGACATTCATCGCGCAGCAGCGGCATCAGGGACGCGAAATCCTCCTGCCCCCAACCGGCAAGCGAGTCATATCCAACAGGGGAAAGCGAAAGCGACGACGGCGCATTCTGCGGCGTGCATCCGCACAGCACGCCGAGCGTCATCAGGGTCAGCAGTTTTTTCATCGGACCGGCAAAAAACTCGAAACAGAAAACTCAGGCAGGAAATAAAAAATCCGGCAACGGCAATCAGGCCGGACAGGATGCCGACAGACGCCACCGCGCATCGGACTGACCCGCCACGCGCTCGAACATCCACATGTCGTGGAACTCGGTCACGGCCTCAGTCCCGACCAGCGGCTCACCCTGACGATCCGTCAGAATATTCACCTGACGCGACACGATCCTCACCTCGACTCGGCCTGTCCGCGTGCCGTCCTGGCCCGACAGCAGCATCGCATCCAGAATGGACAGGCTCTCGATCCCGCGCAGATCGCTCCGCTGCGTCTCGCCTGCCTCAACACGCGCATCGATTGCTGCGGAAAAATCCCCCAGAGCAGCCGGCGTCAGCAGCTTTTCGAGCACGGTCCGGTCCCCGACCGCAAAAGCCGGAACCACCTGCCGGAACGTCCCTTCCGCTTCCTTGAGGAAACCATCAGGCGAAAACCCCGGAAAAACAGCCCCGATCTCGCTCAGAACCGTGCCAACCCGCGTTGCGGAAGCAGGAATTTCATATTCCACCTCCGGCGCCGCCTGATCGAACGTCCCTGCCGCGGCAGCAGCTTTCCCCCCAGCCTGTCCCGGCAGCGGCGGTGGAGCGCTGGGACGCGTGGCATCAGACGCCGCCCCCTTGGGCGCGCCACGACCAAACGGCCCGGCCCCGGGGCGCTCCTGCCGTACGCCCTGCATCCCGACGCGACGGCCAAGAACACGGTACAGCCTCACCCCCAGCGCCACCGCGAGCACGAACAGGACCACAAGGTCCCAGGGAAAATAATGACCCGCATGCGCCATGAGACCAGCGGGGAGATGGATGTCGTCAGAAGACATGAAGCCCTGTGTTTCGCAGTGTTCGGTGAAAGATCTGTTGACCTACAGATAGGGTGCAATCCCTCCGATCTCAACCATCTGTCCGCCAGAAGCGTGTCTTGGCGGACAGCGGACATCATGCTACCGCCGAGAGATCGCAATCGTTCCAATCGATGTCCGTCATGGGCCACACCCCTGCGGAACCGGAGACTGTATGTCAGAGACCACCCCCGACAACGCCGCCCTGGGCCAGGAAAACGTGCCGGCCATGCCGCTGGCCATCAACCTGCAGTACACCAAGGACCTGTCCTTCGAAGTCCCGGCTGGCGCCTCGATCTTCGCAACCCTGCGCTCTGCCCCGCAGATTTCCGTCAACATCGACGTCCAGGCCAACCGTCTGGAAGAAGACCAGGCCGTCTATGAAGTCGCTCTGGCCGTCCGCGCCGAAGCTGCCGAGCCGCCCGCACAGGAAGGTGGGCAGGCCGGTCGCACGGTGTTCATCGCCGAACTGACCTACGCCGCCGTCGTGACGCTGAACAACCCGCCGCAGGAACTCGTCGAGCCGATCCTGCTGGTTGAAGTTCCGCGCCTGATCTTCCCGTATGTCCGCGCCATCGTCAGCGATGTCACGCGTGACGGCGGCTTCCCGCCCGTCGTTCTGCAGCCGATCGACTTCGTTGCCCTGTGGCAGGCCAAGCGCGCCCAGCAGTTCCCGGAACCCGCTGGCGAAGCCTGATCAGACTGCCGGCCCGAGCTGCTTCAGCGGATCGGGCCACATCACCGCGCGCCACTCCTTCGGGTTCAGGCGCGCGGCAATGGCCTCTGACAGACAGAGCGCCCGCACGGCAGACAGCGCCGTCACCTCTTCGGCCCCGAGCGCATTCCTGAACGCCTCCGCCGTCTTTCCCGAATACAGCAGAACAGCCTCGACTCGCCCGTCCCGCAGCGCCTGAGCCGCCTCCGCAGCCAGAGCTTCGCGCTTGCAGGCCGCATAGACCTCGACGCGCTGCACACCGAGCTCCCGCGCCAGCTCCACGCCATAGCCCTCGCCACTGGCCAGCAGCACATCCGCGCCCGTAATGCCTTGCGCCCGACAGAACGCTGCCAGAGCCCGCGCATCCCCGTCCGCCGCCGCAACAGTCACGAACCCGGCCTGCCGCACCCGCGCCGCCGTCTGCGCTCCCACCGCAACCACCAGCCGATCCCTCGGCCAGTCTCGCAGTGCAGGCAGCGCATTCGCACTCGTCAGCAGCACAGCGCTGAACACGCCGGGCGCAACAGGCTCAAATGTCGTGATGTCCAGCATCGGACACGCCACCGCATCCCAGCCGAGGGCCCGGACATCCGCCATGGTCGCGGACAATCCGGGCTCCGGCCGGGTCACCAGAACAGCACGGCCCGGCTCAGGACGGCTAAGCGTCAGGGACGCCTCATGTCTTCAAAAATATGGGCCGGCGTATCGCGGCGAAGTTCGTCCGCAAGCTCGGTGCCCATCCGTGCGGCCTCAAGCGGCGCACCCTCGATCTCGCGACGCAGCAGGAACGTCCCGTCTTCGCTCGCAATCATCCCCGTAAGCTTCAGCACACCGTGCTCGATCCGGGCATACCCGCCAATCGGCGTCCGGCACGATCCGTCCAGTTCCGCCAGAAGCGCACGCTCGGCCGTCGAAACCGCACGCGCTTCCGGATCCTCGATCGCGGAGAGCAGCTCGCGCAGTTCCAGATCGCTCTCACGAACCGTCACGCCCACAATGCCCTGCCCTGAAGCCGGAAGCATCTGATGCGGCTCAAACACAACATCAACCCGGTCTTCCATGCCCAGACGCCGCAATCCGGCCAGCGCCAGAAGCGTCGCATCGCAGGCTCCGGCCCGCAGCTTGTCCAGACGGGTCTGGACATTGCCCCGCAGCAGACAGAACCGCAGATCCGGCCGAACATGCAGCATCTGCGCCTGACGCCGCACGGACGCACAGCCGATCAGCGCTCCTTGGGGCAGACAGTCATAAGGCCGCTCCGGATCCACCGTCACGGTCCGGTCCCGCAGGATCAGCGCATCACGCGCATCTTCGCGCTTGAGCGTACACGCCAGCACAAGCCCCGGCGGCAGGTTGGTTTCCAGATCCTTGAGGCTGTGGACCGCGAAATCGATCCGCCCGGCCACCAGCGCCTCATGGATTTCCTTGGCAAAGAGACCCTTGCCCCCGATTTCCGCCAGACGCTGCGCCTGATTGCGATCGCCCTCGGTGCTGATCTGGTATTCCTGAAACGCCCCCATATCGCGCAGAACGGGGCAGAACCGCGTCAGTCGCGTGAGAAAGTTCCGCGTCTGGACCAGCGCCAGCGGAGACGCCCGCGACCCGACACGAAGAGGGAGCTTGCGGCCGGTAGGCGGCTCAGCGGCATGGGAGCGGCGGACGGCTTCCGCGGCGACTCTCTGGAGCGCCTCGGAAGGCAGGACGGGAGCGTTCATGAGCGGCAGCTTTAGCCCATTCACACGGGACTGTCATGATATGACAGACTCGGCCATAATAAGAGCCATGTCAGCCCCCGCCACTTCTCCATCCGCGTCCACACGCCCCCTTCTGGCCATCGAAACCTCCTGCGACGATACGGCCTGCGCCATCCTCGCATACGACGGCACGATCTTGGCCGAAGGCGTCCTCTCCCAGACCGACCACGCCATTCTCGGCGGCGTTGTCCCGGAAATCGCGGCCCGCGCCCATCTGGACGCCTTGCCCGCGCTGGTGGCGGAAGTGCTGAAAAAAGCCTCCCTGACGCTGGCCGACATCGACACTTTCGCGGGCACGACCGGCCCCGGCCTGATCGGCGGCCTGATCGTCGGCAGTTCCTACGCCAAGGGACTGGCCATGGCGCTGCACCGCCCCTTCGTGGCCGTGAACCATATCGAGGCCCATATCCTCACCCCGCGCCTCCCCGGCCTCAGCGCGGATCTGCACTTCCCCTATCTGACGATGCTGGTCTCGGGCGGCCACTGCCAGTGCGTCTCGGTCGAGGAAACCGGCCGTTATGTCCGCCTCGGCGGCACGATCGACGACGCTGCGGGTGAAGCCTTCGACAAGGTCGCCAAAATGCTCGGCCTCGGCTGGCCCGGCGGCCCGGCTCTGGAAAAACTCGCCACCGAAGGCCGCGACGACGCCTACCCGCTCCCCCGCCCGCTCAAGGGCCGCGAAGGCTGCGATTTCTCGTTCTCGGGCCTGAAAACCGCCGTCAGCCGCCTGATCGACACGCAGGACCCGACCGGCAGCCGCGATGCCCTTCCGCGACAGTTCGCCGCAGATGTCGCCGCCTCCTTCCAGCGCGCCGTCGCGGACGTGATGGCCGACCGCGCCGAACACGCCCTCGCTCTCAGCCCGAACGCCACGGCCCTGGTCGTCGCAGGCGGTGTGGCCGCCAACAAAACCCTGCGCCACGCCCTCGAACAGGTCGCCGCAAATCACGACATCCCCTTCTTCGCCCCGCCCCTGCGCCTGTGCACGGACAATGCGGTCATGGTCGCCTGGGCCGCGCTCGAACGCCTCCACGCGGGCGAGACCCCCAACGAGATCAACACCGC
>CALFLO010000083.1 GCA_937880175.1 uncultured Gluconobacter sp. | reverse complement strand
TTACCGAGTAAATGCTCTGACGATGGCGTTTTGCTGTTTGACTTCGACGGGGAGTCTTGTGTCGGTGAGGGCTTTTCCCTGCCATCCGGCGCCGAGGGCGATGTACAGCGCGACGGCGTTGCGGACGCGGGCGAGGCGGCCGACGACGGCCTGATCCTGTGCAGACAGGGCGGTCTGTTCGGTCGTCAGCACGTTCAAATATCCGGTCAGACCGGCCGTGAACAGCTTCTGTGCGCGGTCGCGGGCGAGGCCGGCATCGACGGAGGCCTGATCCAGTTCCTCGACCAGTTCGGCATTATGCCGCCAGTCGCCCATCGCGTCCTCGACATCCGCAAACGCCTTGAGCACCGTCTTGCGGTAGTTCAGACGGCTGCCCTCGGCCTCGGCCCGGGCCTGCGCGATCGCGGCGGTATAGCGGCCACCATGAATGACCGGCAGCGTCGCCATCATCATGAAGCTCCACGCCATGCCGCCCGCCTGGAACGCCTGATAGGCGGCGGACGCGTTCGGATTGAACGTCAGCGGGATCATGAATTTCGGATAGAGGTTCGAGACCGCAATGCCCACGCGCGCGGTATCGGCGGCGTATTCGGCCTCGGCCACGCGGATGTCGGGGCGGTTGGCCAGCACGATCGACGGCAGGCTGGCGGGGAAGCGCGGCAGATCCGGGATCGGACGGCGCTTTTCCAGCTCTTCCTCAAGCTGGCCCGGCATGTCGCCGACGAGAACGGCGATGGCATGCATCAGCCGCTCTTCCTGCTCGTGCAGCGGGGCCAGACGGGCGCGTTCGAGATGCTCTTCCGTCTGCGCCTGCGCCACGGCCAGCGTGTTGCCCAGGCCGTGGGTGTAGAGTTTTTCGGTCAGTTCGCGCGAGCGCACGGCCACGTCGATGGCGCGCTCGGTGACGCCCAGACGCTCCTGCACGGAGCGCAGCGTCACATAATCCGTCGCCATCTCGGCCAGCAGCGCGAGGAGGACACCACGGCGGTTCTCGATCGATTCCTCGACGATCCGCTTGCGCTCTTCCACCTGCCGGGAAATATGCCCGAACAGATCAACTTCCCAGCTCGCCCGCGCACCATAGGTCAGGACCGAGGCTTCCGGGCGGTTGGCCGGATTACCCGGACGCAGCGGCCAGTTGTCCACATTGACGGAATAGCGGTCATCGCCGCCACCCGCGGCCATATCGAGCTGCGGATACCAGGCCGACTGGGCCTGACGCCGCACGGCGCGCTCGGCAATGATGTGCTGCGAGGCGATCTGCAGGTCGTAATTGCCCTTGATCGCCTGCTCCACCAGCTCGTTGAGCATGGGGTCGTGGAACTGCGCCCACCACTCCTTCATGTCCTCGGCCGACTGCGCCAGCGCATCGGCCGTGGCGGGGCGTGGCTGCTCGACGAAAGCGTCGGGCACCTTGATCTTGTCCGGCTTGAAGTTCGGACCCACCGTGCACGCCGTCAGCGACAGGCAGGTGCCCAGAGCAAGGGCTACAGCCCGGGAGAAAGGAGTGCGTGACATGTCAGAGGTGGTTCTGCAGCCAGGTGGTCAGACGTCCGCGCGCGCCCGGCGTCTCACGTCCGATCGTCACCGTGGCCGTCATGCCGGCCGCCAGCGTGATTTCCGGCGGCACGTTGTCGAACTCCAGACGCACCGGAATACGCTGCGCCAGACGCACCCAGGTGAAGATCGGATTGACGTCCGGCAGGCCCAGCTTGTCGGACACGCCGTTCTGGTCGTTGATGCCGCGCCCGATGCTGACGACATGCGCCATGATGATCTGCTTGTAGCCCATCAGCTTGACGCGGGCTTCGTCACCGACATGCACGCCGTGCATCTTGGTTTCTTCGAAATAGCCGTTGATCCAGTAGCTGTGCGCGTCGATCACCGCGAGCCCCGAGATGCCGGCATGGGCATAGTCGCCCACCCGCAGATTCAGGTTGGTGATGTAGCCGTCCACCGGCGAATAGACCGTGGAGCGCTGCAGGTTCAGCAGGGCGGTGTTCAGCTCGGCCTTGGCCGCATTGACCTTGGCGCGCTGGGTTTCGACGTTGGAGTTGAAGTCTTCCTGTTCTTCCGCCGAGACGATGCCGCCCAGGCCCATACGGCGCTTGGCGTCGGAGCTGCGGAGCTTCAGGTCTTCCTCGGTCCCGGCCACCCGGGCGCGGGCGGCGTCGATATCGAGGCGGAAGCGCACCGGATCGAGCACGAAGAGCGGATCGCCCTTGTGGACGAACTGGTTGTCCACAACCGGTACGGCGACAACCGTGCCCGAGACTTCAGGCGCGGCGTCCACGACGTAAACGCGCACGCGGCCGTCACGGGTCCAGGGGGCGAGGACATAGATGTCCCACATCGTGCGCCCCAGTCCGATGGCAAGCGCCAGGACAATAAGGGTCAGCAGGACACGGATCACACTGCGGGTCCAGTTCATTGCCGACCCCTCCTATACGTAAAGGATGAGTAGACAGAGAACACAGACATAGAGCGCTATTTCAAAGAGGGCGACGTGCCAGAACCATCCCAGCGCACCAGTGCGCCACAGGATGCTTCGAAGCAGTAACGTCACAAAGACCGCCGCTACGGCATAAATGGAAAGCGGTGCAACGAAAACGCCAAACAGGTCGACTTCAGCCAGCATCAGGTACCGACCCCACCGTCAACCACCAGACCGTCACCCGCCTGACTGTAAGACAATTCGTACACAACGCTCCTCGCTCAGCCACAACGACTCCCACTCAAATAAGGAAGGGT
>CALFLO010000082.1 GCA_937880175.1 uncultured Gluconobacter sp. | reverse complement strand
CATGTCAACGACGCCAACCGTCTCGCCTGCGATCCGGTCATGCGCCAAGTTGTCGGCGGCAGAGCGGTCGATGCACAAGCGGCCTCGGCATCGCAGATGGGACGGTTCGAGACCGAGACGCTGGCTCTGGCCGGGAACCGTGCCGCGCTGGCCGACCTGAACGGGCAATGGATCGACCGGTTCCATGACCGTAACGGGCTGAAGTACATCGTTCTGGACATGGACAGCTCGGTCAGCCCGACCCATGGCGACCAGGAAGGGTCCGCCTGGAATGGCCATTTCGACTGTAGCTGCTATCACCCCAACTTTCTGGGCAACCAGTTCGGGATGCTGGAACGCTGCGCCCTGCGCCATGGCAACGTCCACAGCGCCGATGGCTGGCGTGATGTTCTCGACCCCGTCATTGCGCGCTACGCGGAGCGCGACCTTGGTGGCAGGTTCTTCCGGGCCGATGCTGCCTACGCGATCCCGGCGATCTATGAGCGATTGGAAGAAGCGCGGTTCTTCTACGCCATCCGGCTGCCCGCAAACGCGGTCCTCAAGGACAAGATCGCGCATCGGCTAACGCGCCCTGTCGGGCGGCCGTCACTGACCAAGGTCAAGCGGTTCTTCGAGGAATTCGAGTATCAGGCGGCGTCCTGGGACAAGGAACGCCGGGTGATCGCCAAGATCGAATGGCATCCGGGCGAACTGTTCCCGCGTGTCGGCTTCATCGTCACCAACCTGCCGATGGAGCCGGACTGGGTGGTGCGGTTCTACAACCAGCGCGGCACCGCCGAGCAGCACATCAAAGAGGGCAAATACGCCTTTCGCTGGACGCGGCTGTCGTGCCGGAAGTTCCGCGACAATGAGGTGCGGCTGCAACTGCACGCCCTGGCGTACAACCTGGCCACCTTCTTGCGCTGCATCGAGCTGCCCGAGGCCATGGCCGACTGGTCGTTGACCAGCCTGCAACTGAAGCTGATCAAGATCGGGGCACGTGTGGTCCGTCACGCCCGCACCATCACCTTCCAGCTGGCCGAGGTCGCTGTCACCGGCACGATGGTACGCGCCATCCTCGCCGCTATCCGCCGATTGCGAGCGCCACCGCTATGCGCATGATCGCGATCCACGCTCAAACTGAACGAAAGCGGCTGGACAGATCTGTCCGCTGCGCTGAAAAACGCCGCCCCTGGGCAAGGAAACAGCGGCTTCGCGGTCTGATCCGTCCAGATCCAGCAGTCTGCGCGACCGCAGGTGCCGCTTGCGGCAGAAAATCCTTGTCTAGCGCTCGGATACAGGCGATCTTCACCTCAAACGCCACGCCACTTGGGGAATGCAGGATCAAGCCGGTTGAAGAGCCGCATTTCATGGACAAGGCAGATCGACTCAAGGTCAATTTCCCACCATGGATTATGTTCCAGGGCCGTATGGTTTTGACATTTACCGCAGAGATTCCCGGATAGCACACGACGCGCATCTTCTTCGACGGTTCCTGCATGAACTGTGGAAATCTGAGTAGCAGTCATGCCTTGAGAGATATTTCCCCATCGGCTCGGAGGGAAAATGCTGAAATCCCAGGCCCGTGCGGTCTGTGATAGCCAGTATTCATGAAGGTAAAGGTCAGATATTTCGTTGGTAGTTTCATGGTAGTTGGTACGTTGTTCCTGAGAATAAGTCCCCCATACCAGTTCGCTGCGGTAATCTCCGATTGTGCCACGCTGGATACGTAATTCAAAATCCGTATCTGACTTCATGGAAAAATGCGCAACATAGGCAACTGTAAGTATTTTTTGTTTTCGGTCCTCGGAGTTCAGCATTTCCCAAGCTGTTTCTGGAAATTTAGTATAATATTTACTAACGCTCTCGCCTAAAACGTTGATCACATTGAGATCAGGATCAAGGCTGTTATATTCATGCATTATTGGAGAGCTGGAAGTTCTGTAAATGTCCTTATAAGGAACTTTTTCGCTTCTGATCAGCACCTTTGTATATGGATTGGCCCATTTTTCGCGCTTCGTATAGTTTATGAGAACGCTGCCATCAGGTCTGTCTTTGTATCCGTTATTCCCATAACAGCACCAATTGAAGTGAATTCCATCGATTTCTTTTGGTATACGGGACATGAAAGAGGGAAGGAAGTTGCTTCCCTTGATGCAAAGAAATTCATCAATGTCCAGAAACATCAGCCATTCGGTTTCTGTAGAAAAATTCCTCAGGAAGTGAAAATACATCTGATATTGCTGCCCAGGTATCGGATAATGCCTGAATGTTACAAAGGGATCAGATCCTGAAATATAGGGGCGAATACGATCATAAATGACGTCAGGGCAGTCATCATTCGAATAAAGATAAATATGATCTATGCCGATGGAGCGATGATACTCCAGCCACTCGCAGATATATTTTTCCTCCCACTTTGCGCAGGCAACAAGTGAGTATGTGTATTTCGGTTTGGGGCGGATCCCGTGATTCTCGGTGCACGCAAGAGGCTCGATCGCATAGGTGAGAATGGTTTCATTGTATTTCATGTCGTGTTTCCAGAGCTCTTTAATAGATTTATAATTTATTCTTTTGACAGAACACTGTTCTGGGTCTGCGCTCTATCATTGCGCCAGGACGAACAGAGTTTTTCCCACACCTGTTTGGTATCCGGGTCAATGTGGTCATCTACTGACATACTCTGAAGGCTTTCTTCAACGAAAACTGCAGATGCAGTGCAATATCGAAAAATAATTTCCTGCATTGCTTCTGCCACACCGGGGATGTTGGTCAGACGACGCATCTCGGTACGGATATCTTCAGCCAAGCGTGAAGCGGGCGAGGTGCCTTCGACTTCAAAAGTCTGTGCGAAAAGACTGAAAATAGCAGGACTATTATATCTGAAGTGCTTGTTCTTTACGACGCCCTTGCCGTCATTTTCTCCACGGGAAAATTTCCAGATGTATTCTTCGAAAGAACGCAGATGGTAGTGACAGACATGTGCCCATTCGGTTGAAGACTGCGTAAAGTTAAGATCTTCGCTTGTTGTCTGGCTGGGGGGATAAATATTCCCGTCTACAGTCGCATACACTCTCACTGAATAGGAGCATTCCGGGTGATGCGCATATGAATAGTTAAACAGGCTGGTTTTGAAAATTGATTTAACAAGAGGATGCTTTTCACCTTCGATAAAGCGCTCTGCGGAAATTTCATTTGACCATGTTAAACGTCCATTTGGGTAATAAACTCTCCAACTTAGAGAAAAACAGTCTACATCCTGTTCATTTCGGGCTGAAATAATGGGTAATATACTATTTTTGCTCTCTTCGGA
>CALFLO010000081.1 GCA_937880175.1 uncultured Gluconobacter sp. | reverse complement strand
GTTCTGGTTCTGGTTCTGGTTCTGGTTCTGGTTCTGGTTCTGGTTCTGGTTCTGGGTTTGGGTTTGGGTTTGGGTTTGGGTTTGGGTTTGGGGAGGCGTCAGATCTTTTGCATAAAGAAAAGAGAATCCACTAGAAACGTTATAAATTAAAAAGACATGTAAGATTTTTTTACAGGTTTTTTTTGTACAAAACGAGCGTCCTATCGAATTGCTTATTTTAAGCTTATTCTTAAACATCTGCGTTCCAGTGAATCATACTCTATGCGGTCACTTATCTACTCTGTCGAATCAACCAGAGAAAAAACAGTACTTCGCATATTCTCTGGAAGCGGCATGCCATATAATTTTCGCATTTCCCATACCGGCGACCATCACGAAATCTGTGAAGACGTCCTCACGACAATGCGAAACTGAAAAAAGAATTTAGAGCGATCTAATTTTTTAATGAAACCTTCAATTAGGAAAAATAGCGTTTTTTCATTGAGATAGGGCTAATTGTCAGCATTTCCGCTGTACAAACCCTGCTTCCGAGCTTGAGGGAAATTTCTGAATTTCCACAGTTTGTCACAATATAGTGAATTAGATCGATCTAGGTAGACTCTCAGCTCTCGTGGCACATCCCGTCTAGCCGTTACGAAATATGACCGAAAGGCGCGCCACGTGCTGCTATTCAGGAATATGTCCACAAAGAACATTCGTGGGATTTTGCGACACCTCAGCTGCGCAGTGATCCTTGGTGCTGGAGCCATTCCGCAGATGGTTCAAGCGCAGGAGACTTCTCTTACGACGCTCTCCCTTTCTCAGGCGCGCCTTCTGGCACAATCCGCCGAAAGGAAAGCTGCCGGGAACCAGACGAGCATTGTTGTGACTGTTGTTGACGCGTCAGGGCAGCCCCTGCTTGTCGAACGTATGGCAGGAGCACAGCTCGCCAGTATCGAACTCTCCCAACGCAAGGCCGTCAGCGCTGTCTTTTACAGACGCCCCTCGGCAGCGTTCGAAGCCGCACTGAGCAGCGGGAAGATGGCCGTTCTGGCCCTTCCCCATGCCATGCCGGCAGGGGGCGGTGTCCCCATTTTTCACAATACCCAGCTTGTTGGGGGCATTGGTGTCAGTGGGGGAAACAATGCCCAGGACGCCGAGGCCGCCAATGCTGCCGTGGGAGCTCTGAGATGATCATGATCCCTGTTGCGGAACGTAGCGGAAAAGGAGTTGAGGCATGATCAAACCCAGCACACCTTCCGCCCTTTCCCAGAAGTCCGTTCTGGGGCGTCGCTCCCTGCTGCTTGGCACCATCATGGGCAGTATCTCTGTGGCCGTTGGCAGTTCCGTCCTCGGAAAAGCTGGCGCTCTTGCTGCAACCCCGCTTGACGACACATTCCTTGGTATCTCGCGGGCAATCACGGGCCGGCAGGATCTCGACCCAATCCTCAGCAGTCGCCTCTGCGCTGCGATGCAGGCAACTTTCCCCGGCTATGCCACCACAATTCAGGCCCTGGCTTCGGTTACGGCGAATGGGGGCCAGCCCCATGAAATTCTCGATCGCGCAGGTGATCTGAAGAAGGCATTTCTGGCGCTCAACGCCGCCTGGTACACCGGCTCCGTCGAAGACAAAATGGGCGCCCCCATGGTCTCCTATTACGACGCCCTCATGTACCAGCCCACCAAAGACGGGCTGCCGGTCCCAACCTATTGCTATGGCCGTCCAGGCTGGTGGACAGAGGCGCCCCCGGCTCTCGGTATTCCCATCCATGCGCTCCTTCCGGCAACGCCTCCGCCCCCTGCACCTCCTGGCGTAGAGAGCAAAATTCCTCCGCAGTCGCCGCCCCTGAAGCCCATCGCGCCTGCTTCACCCCCATACGTCCCCAAACCCCGTCAGGAGCATTAACCATGGCCAAACCGGTTTTTTCATCTACTGGAGACGTATCGGCGGACGTTATTGTCGTCGGATCCGGGGTGGTGGGCGGCATGGTGGCAAACGAGCTTGCTGCCGCTGGTCATTCCGTCCTGATTCTGGAAGCAGGGTTGCGCCTCAAGCGCGCAGAATATGTGGAAAACTGGCGCAATATGCCGTTCCATAACCGGCTTCATTCAGATTTTCAGGGCCTTTATCCGCAGTCCCCCATGGCTCAGGCCCCCTTATATTTCCCCCCCAACGACTATGTGGGCCTGTCGGGACCCAATGGCTCTGCATTCAAGCAGGGCTATCTTCGTACCGTAGGTGGCACGACATGGCACTGGGCAGCGTCATGCTGGCGGCATCTTCCTTCCGATTTCGAGATGAAGTCACGCTATGGTGTCGGTCGCGACTGGGCCATCTCATATGATGAGCTGGAACCGTTTTACTGCCGCGCGGAAGAAGAAATGGGGGTTTCAGGCCCTCATGATAAAGCACTTCAGTCTCCCCCGGAACGGAGCCGCCCCTACCCCCGGGACATGATCCCGTTCGGCTATGGAGACCGTCGGGTCGCGGAAATCGTGAATCCCCACGGTTTTCATCTCGTTCCCATTCCACAGGGGCGGAGTATCGAGCCTTATGGCGAGCGCCCGGCCTGTTGCGGCAATAACAACTGTCAGCCCATCTGCCCAATCGGCGCGATGTATAACGGCATCCAGCATATTGAAAAAGCTGAGTCCAAAGGCGCTGTCACCATTGCGGAAGCGGTCGTCTACCGGATTGATACGGACGAAAATAACCGTGTAACAGCCGTACACTGGTATGATGCCCATCGGCAGTCCCACAAGGCGACCGGAAAGACATTCGTCCTCGCGTGCAATGGTATCGAAAACCCTCGCCTGCTCCTGCTGGCGGCGAACGCGCGCAATCCGAACGGCATCGCCAATTCCTCTGACCAGGTGGGCCGCAACATGATGGACCACTCGGGCGTTCATGCGTCCTTTCTGGCCAACGAACCTCTCTGGTTCGGACGCGGCCCGGCGCAGAGCAGTTGTATCGTCGGCCCCCGGGATGGCGATTTCCGCCGGGATTACTCCGCCAACAAGATGATCCTCAACAATATCAGCCGCGTCGCTCCTGCCACGGAACAGGCCCTCAAGCTCGGTCTGGTTGGCAAGGAGCTTGATGACGAAATTCGTCGGCGTGCCGCATGCGGGGTGGATCTCTCCATCAGCCTTGAACCCCTTCCCGACCCGGAAAACCGCCTGACACTCAGCAAAACCCGCAAGGATCCCCTGGGACTGGCCTGCCCCGACATCCACTATGATGTTGGCGACTATGTCCGCAAAGGGCTGAATGCCGTCACCACCCAGGTCAAGGAAATCGCTGGCCTGCTTGGAGGAACCGAGCTTCGCATCACGACAGATTATAACGCCAACAACCACATCATGGGCGGAACGATCATGGGCCGCGACAGCAGGGATTCGGTCGTCGACGGCGATTGCCGCGCTCATGACCATCCCAATCTGTGGATCCCCGGCGGCGGAGCGATGCCGTCTGCCAGTGTCGTCAACACCACGCTGAGCATGGCAGCACTCGGTCTGAAAGCTGCTGACTCCATCAAGGCCGCTTTCGCACGGGGGCAGGCATGAAACAGAAGTCCGATAAAAGCCTGAGGATTTTCGGCTGTCTTGCTCTTGCCGCGGCACTTGATCTCGGCGCCAGCACAGTCGTTCATGCTCAGGACGCCAGCTCAAATGAGGCCGTCGCCCAGCGCGGACACTATCTCGCCATCGCTGCCGACTGCGCAGCCTGCCACACCGCTCCCGACGGCGGAAAAGCATTTGCCGGCGGATACGGCATCGCGTCTCCACTTGGATCGATCTATTCGACCAATATCACGCCGTCAAAAAACTACGGGATCGGCAATTACACCGAAAAAGAATTTGCACACGCGCTCCGTGAAGGCGTCCGACGGGACGGGGCGCATCTTTATCCGGCGATGCCTTACACGTCCTATACCAAGCTGACAGACGACGACATCCACGCCCTGTATGTCTACTTCATGTCCTCGGTGAAGCCTGTCGAGAGCAGCCCACAGAAAACCGCTCTGCCGTTTCCCTATAATATCCGGGCTTCCATGGCGATCTGGAATGCCCTGTTCCTTGACGATACGCGTTTCAAGCCAGACCCTTCCAAATCTGTTGAGGTCAATCGCGGGCAGTACCTGTCCTATGCGCTGGCCCATTGCGACACGTGCCACACCCCCCGAAACGCCATGATGGCGGAAAAGGGAAGCAGCCCTCTGGCCGGTGCGTCACTGTCGTCGTGGTATGCGCCGAATGTGACTTCTGATCCTGTCAGCGGTATTGGTGGCTGGAGCAACGAGGACCTGTTCCGCTACCTCAAGACCGGAGATGTTCCCGGCAAGGCGCAGGCGGGTGGCCCCATGGCAGAAGCCATTGAGCACAGCTTCCAGTATCTGGATGACGCTGATATCCGTGCCATGGTTGCTTATATCAAGCAGGTCCCGGCCATTTCGGACAGCAAGGACAAAGCTGCCCGCGACAGTTATGGGGAAACTTCCGATCGTGAAGCCGTTTACCGCGCTTTGCCCACCAATCGGATCAGTCGTGGCGAGTATCTCTTCTCGGGAGAATGCGCGGCCTGCCATCGGCCGACCGGTCAGGGCAGCCCGGACGGCTACTACCCACAGCTTTTCCATAATACCGCCGTGGGGGCACCCATCGCCGATAACCTGATCACCACGATCCTCATGGGGGTCCGGCGCGAGGTCAACGGCCATACGACCTACATGCCCGGGTTTGGGGAAGGCTCTTACGTTGACACGCTCTCCGATCAGGACATTGCGGATATCAGCAATTACGTCGAGCAGCATTTTGGCAACCCGAATGTCAAAGTCACTCCGGACGACGTGAAGCTGATCCGTTCCGGTGGACCCAAGCCCCTTATTGCGCAGCTTGGCGCCTACACAGTGCCCGCAATGATCGGGGCAGCCCTGATTTTCGCCCTGGCCATCCTTTTCTTCATCCGACTTTCCCGAAAAGCGAAGGCCTGAGGCTTTCGCTCCTTTCGTCTAACGTCTCCAGGAGACCCCAGAGATGCAGAGACTGTGCCTGCTATCCTGTGCCGCACTTCTTGCGTTCGCTCCCTCCGCCCATGCCCAGACAGTGGTATCGGCCAATGATGCACATTCCATTCTTCAGAACGGGGTACAGGTCCTGCCTCATCCGCTCGGATCGGATTCCCTTTCGTTTCTTGAAAAAAGATCCGACGGGGCGTGGAAAGTCCGCACCAGTATTGATGTTCCAACCAGCGTCATCGGGCCGCCAACCGCTGTGACCTTCAGCCCGGACGGTAAGACACTTGTCGTGTCGGCCGCATCCAGACCTGACCCGCAGACCGGGAAAATCGTTCCTGATGACCAGATCACCGTCATCGACATTGCCGGGCCGGAACCAAAAATCGCGCAGCGCATAGCATCCGCACCGGGTGCGACCACCCTGCGTTTTACGCCGGATGGACATCATCTTCTCGTCGCCAATGGCAAGTCGGGGGTCCTGACATGGTTCACGTTTGACGGGATGACCCTCGGCAACCGGCGCGTTATCTCCCTGCCCGTCTCCGGTTTTCCGGGCGGTCTCGCCATTCTTCCGGACGGAAAGCGCGCCCTCGTAAGCCTCTGGCAGGCTGACCGGGTCTACACCCTCCATATCAATGGCGATCAGATCTCCGTCGATCCTCATCCTCTCGCCATCAAACCGGGACCCTGGAATATCCAGCTGAGCAAAGACGGGCACTATGCCGTCATGGGGCTGCTGGGCCATGGTGAAGGTTTGCCGGGGGCTCTTGCGGTTCTGGACGTCAGTGCCGATCCAGTCCGGGAAGTCCAGAGAACTCCCGTTCCCAATGCCCCGGAGGGGCTCGATATCTCTCCAGACGGTCAGTATGTCGCGGTCGTCTCACAGAACGGTTCAGCGCTCTCCCCGTCTTCTCCGCGCTACCATGATCGGGGCATCGTCACTGTGCTTTCATTCCATGATGGTCATCTGGCCCCGCTGGCACACGCGCCGGGGACGTTATGGCCCCAGGGACTGACCTTTTCCCCGGATGGTCATGACATTCTCGTTCAGGGCGTCATGGATCGCAGTCTGTTGACCCTGTCGTGGAATGGCACCCAACTTCGCAAAGTGGGTGAAACCGCGCTGCCAGGCGGAGGCGCCGACCTCGAAAAAAGTTCACCGTAACGGAGGAAATTTCTGGTTGGGTGTTCCTTTTTGCTGCTCTTCGCGCGGAGTAGAGAAGCCTGTCCTCCCTAACTTTCGGGGCCAGCTCTGAGTCCCCTGATTGTCTGGGTAAACCACACACCCGTAAAAGACTGGTGGAAAGGCAGGCAGCGCACATGGTGATGCACGACTATCGGGAAGTACGGAATCGCATTTCGCTCACAGGCAAAGAAGACCCTCTTGTGCCCTGCGGAAACGGTCCTCAAGGCTGCATCGGGCCGCGGTGACTGCCTCTGGCAGACGTTTACCATCTGCCAGTGCCGAAGCGATGCTGCTCGCCAGCTGACACCCTGTTCCTCTGAGATCAACGGGATAACGCGGCGAACAAAAAGACATCACGGGATAGCCCGTCCGATAGAGAACATCCGTCGCTACATCGGAATGCTGATCATGGCCGCCTTTCAGAAGGACGCCGTGGCAACCACGACCCAGAAGAGCCTCCACAACATCAATACGTTCGGAGGCCTGATCCATCTGTAATGCCGACTTCAATGCCGCCAGCTCTGGCAGGTTTGGGGTCAGAACAGTTGCACGGGGCAGAAGCAGCTCAATGAGGGCCTGAACACCCTCCGGCTCCAGCAGGAGATGCCCGGAGCTGGAACACAGGACGGGGTCCAGCACGATTGGCACATCCGGAAGATGCGCAGCCACAACCCGTATGAGAGCCGCATTGCACAAAACGCCAATCTTGATAGCGCCGATACCGTCTTCCAGCGCAGTTTCGATCTGGGCTGCAAGCACATCCGGAGAGACAGGTTCCACAGCCCGAACCCTGCGGTCCGTCTGGGCCGTAACTGCGGTGACGGCGATGCGGGCCGTTTGTCCGGCGTCATGGACGGCAAGAAGGTCGCGTGCAATGCCGGCCCCTCCGCTGGAATCCACCCCGCCGATCAGAAGGACAGGACGCTTCATTGCCCTGTTGTCGCAATATAGGAAACGGCCCCATTCCGTTCAGAAAAGCGCCTCGCGGCCCGCCAGGCTCGCAGGCCGCTCGCACAGACGAACACGGTTCTTCCCGCTCCAGCGTCCGGTATTTCCGGATTTTCCTGCGGCCCGCGTATGGCCCAGGCCACGGAAGGCGGCCCCTTTTCGCCCTGCTCCCGGAGATCAAACACGCGATCCGATTCAGTGAGCTCTTCAAGCCCGAGAACAAAGGGACCGTCTTCTTCCGGCGCAGGGGCGTCATCAAAGCGGAAAGACGAACTGCGCCAGTGCTCCAGATCCAGACTGATCATCTGCCCCAGCGGGGACGGCTGTAAATCAAGCAGGATCGACAGCGTCATCTGAGCCTGAATCGCTCCCAGAGCCGCTACGACAGGCCCGGACACACCTGCGTCTGAACAGGTCGGAAAACGGGCAGGAATGTCTGGAAATATAGCGCGATAGCCGGCCGCTCCCCCGCAAAATCCACCTGCATAGCCAGTCTGGCCCAGCACCGAAGCGCTGACGAGCGGGATGCTTGTCTCAAGACAGAGGTCAGATAGCATGTATGTAACAGCCACACTATCGGCCGCATCCACCACAACAGAAATCCCCGGCAGCAGGCACCGGGCTGACGCGGGTTCCAGACGCTGGGCGACGGGGACGATCCGGCAATCCGGATTTAAGCCGGACAAACGGTCAACCACGCAGGAGACCTTCATCTTCCCGATATCCTCCATGCGGAACAGGGTCTGTCGATGAAGATTGCTCTCATCCACACGATCATGATCCACGACCGTAATTCTGCCGCATCCCGCTCCGACGAGAGCTGGCAGCACAGTCGCCCCTAGCC
>CALFLO010000080.1 GCA_937880175.1 uncultured Gluconobacter sp. | reverse complement strand
CTGCCGGAAAGCGAGCTGGACCGCGTGTTCGAGCCTTTTGTCCGCATCGAGAGCAGCCGAAACCGCGAAACCGGCGGCAGCGGTCTGGGTCTGTCCATTGCCCGCACCATTCTGCATGGTCAGGGCGGCAATGTCCGTCTTGAAAACCGCCCGAGCGGCGGGTTGCGCGTCATCGTCACGCTGGCCCCCTGATGGCCCCCTAATTCCCGGGTGGAAGGATCTGCGCCTTGATCAATGGTGCCGGGCCTTCCATGTTGGGACACTCCCCATTTTCTGATCAGGTCTTTCTCATGAAACAGCGTGAACTTGGCCGCACCGGCATTGCCGTCAGCGAAATCTGCCTCGGCACCATGACCTTCGGTCAGCAGAACACCGAAGCCGAAGGCCACGCCCAACTCGACATGGCGCTCGACCACGGCATCAATTTCCTCGATACCGCCGAGCTCTACTCCATCCCGCCCCGCGCCGAGACCCAGGGCGCCACGGAAACGATCGTCGGCAGCTGGCTGAAAGCCCGCGGTGGCCGTGAGCGCATCGTCATCGCCAGCAAGGTTGTCGGACGCACCGCCATGCCGTGGTTCCGGCCCGATGGCGAAGAAGCGCGCCTGACCCCGCGCCAGATCCGTTATGCGCTCGAAGGCTCCCTCCGACGCCTTGGCACGGATTATATCGACCTTTACCAGCTCCATTGGCCGGACCGGAAAATCGGCCTGTTCGGCGCAGGCGGCACCACCTTCCGCGACCTGCCGGAAGAAACAGCCGTTCCCATCGAGGAAACGCTCGGCGTGCTCGGCGATCTCGTGAATGAGGGCAAGATCCGCCATGTCGGCCTCTCCAACGAGACAGCCTGGGGCGTATCAAAGTTTCTGGAAGCGTCCCGCAGCGGTCTGCCGCGCGTCGCGTCCATCCAGAACGCCTACAACCTGATCAACCGGACATTCGAAATCGGGCTGGCGGAAATGGCGCTTCAGGAAAAGGTTGGGCTGCTGGCGTATTCCCCACTCGCGCAGGGGTATCTGACCGGCAAGTATCTGAATGGCGCGCGCCCGGCAGGCGCACGGAGCACGCTGTTCGATCGTGGCCAGCGCTACCAGAAGCCCGGCGTTGACGACGCCATTACGGCCTATCACGCTCTGGCGCGCGAGGAAGGGATCGACCCCGTCCAGCTCGCCATCGCCTTCGTAACGTCCCGGCCATTCGTGACGTCCAACATCATCGGCGCCACCAGCCTCGACCAGCTCCGCACCATCCTCGGCGCGGAAAACGTAAGCATCACGCCCGAACTGGAAGAGAAGATCAACGCGATCCATCAGGTCCATTCCAACCCGGCCCCTTAAGGGCGGGACATCTGGCATCGGGGCAGTATGAACCCCGATGCCAGATGGAATCAGACCTTGATCAGGCGCGCGGCAAAGAAGCCATCCATGCCGCCAAGTTCGCTCCACAGACCCGGATGGGTGCGGAACATGCCGTCCCAGGTCCGGGCGACGGACATATCCGCCAGTTCGGCTTCCGAGAACGGATCGAATTTCCAGCCACCGCGCGCGATGGCGGCCTTGATCCGCTCCGGACCTTCCTCGTCCTGAAGCGAGCACACAGCGTAAAGCAGCACGCCGCCCGGCCTGAGCATTTCATGTGCGGCGTCGATCAACGCGTCCTGCCCTTCCGCCAGCGCCGTCACATCGCGCGGGCGCTTGATCCACAGCACATCCGGATGGCGGCGCAGCGTTCCCGTGGCGGAACACGGCGCATCGAGCAGCACCATATCCACCGGCGTCTGAGGACGCCATGTGGCAGCATCCGCCACGACCGTCTTTGCCGAGAGCTTCAGGCGCGCGATGTTTTCCTCAAGTCGCTTCGCCCGCGTTTCCTCACGCTCGACCGCCACGACATGCGCGCCAGCCGTCGCAAGCTGCGCTGTCTTGCCGCCCGGCGCTGCACAGAGATCGACAACGGTCTTGCCTGCCACGTCACCCATCAGCTTCACTGGCATCGTCGCCGCCACGTCCTGCGCCCAGAACGCCCCGTCATCGAAGCCTTCCAGCGCCATGATCCGCGTCCCGGCAGGGTAGCGGACGGAGCCTGTCGGCAGCATTTCGCCCCCTTCCGGCGCAACAGCACCCGGACGCAGCGTCAGATCCAACGGAGCTTCACGATGCAGACCACGCGAAATCGCCCGCGCCCGCTTGCCCCATGCGCTCCACAACCAGGGCGGCACATCCAGACGGTCCTCATCCAGACCATCCAGAAGATCCTGCCCCTCCCGCGAAACACGGCGCAGCACGGCATTGGCCAGCCCCGCGAACGGCGCCAGACCACGGCGGCGCAGCAGATCCACGATCGTGCCCACGGCCGCATGTGGCGGGGTCTCAAGATGGAGCAGCTGCGCCACCCCCATAAGCAGCGCACAGCGCACCGGCTCGGGCGGTTCGCGGCGCAGCAGCGGCTGAAGCAGCTCGGTCATGCTGCCCAGATGACGCAGGGTCGTCGCGGCCAGACGGTGCGCGGACGCCCGGTCACGCGGATCCAGCCCCTGCCCGGCGCGGTCCAGCGTCGTCTCCAGCATCCGGCGATGTTCGACCACGCCGCACACGATATCGAACGCAAGGTCGCGCGTCGGGTCCGGCGCGGGGCGGCGCTCGGGCGCACGGCCCCCATGTGAACGACGGGGGCCGCCACTCCGGGCTCCGGAGGCCGGATTATGGGGCGACTTGTTGGAAGGAGGCTGGGTCATGACAGGCTATCGATCTCTCGCATCCTGCCGAAATCGCATCTTGCGGCCACGGACGCAATGGCGTCTTCTCCAGACATGTCCGATCTTAGCGCCCCAAACCCTATCCGTGAGAACCTTGCCGCCATCCGCAGCCGCATTGCCCGGGCCTGCGAACTGGCCGGTCGCCCGGCAGAAGACGTCTCCCTCGTCGCCGTCAGCAAGTTCCATCCGATCGAGAGCGTCGAGGCTGCCCTGAAAGCCGGCCAACGCCTGTTTGGCGAAAACCGGGTGCAGGAAGCGGCCTCCAAATTCCCGGAACTGCGCAAGGCCTTCCCGGATCTGCGACTGCATATCATCGGTGGACTTCAGACGAACAAGGCGACCGAAGCCTGCCAGATCGCCGACATGATCGAGAGCCTCGACCGGCCCTCCCTGTCCGACTCCATTGAGAAAGGCGCCCAGAAAGCCGGGCGACTTCCCGAGCTTCTCGTGCAGGTCAATACAGGCGACGAGCCCCAGAAATCCGGCGTTCCACGCGAAGAGGCCGATGCTTTCATCGAAGCCTCGCTCAGAAAGTTTGGCCCGAAAATCCGGGGCCTGATGTGCATTCCCCCCGAAGGCCAGGATCCTACCCCGCATTTCCATCTCCTGCACCAGATGGGCCAGCGTCATGGCCTGCCGGTGCTGTCGATGGGCATGTCGGCGGATTTTGAAACCGCCATTGCCGAAAATGCGACACTGGTGCGGGTCGGAACGGCCATTTTCGGAAGCCGCCCCGCGCCACAATCCTGACACGCGGCTTGCGTCCGTCGCAGAAATCTTGTCATGAGGGAAAGTTGCCGTGACGTGGAGCCGCGCTTGAAGAGTGCTGCGACAGTAGACAACGGCACTCTATTGACGCCCGTAAATGGAACCAGCAATGCCTGAACATGACGGTGACCACGCCTCCAACCCTCCTCACGGCGTAGGAATTCCCAACGAATCCGGCGAAGTCCTTCAGACGATCGAGCAGGCCCGTTCGGACGGGCATACCCACGAGATCGGTGGCGAAGAAAACGGCTCCGGCCACAAGCGTCCCGCCGGGATGGGTGCGATGCTTGCGGTTCTGGGTGTGGTCTATGGCGATATTGGCACGAGCCCGCTCTATGCGCTGCAATCGTCGGTCAGCATTGTCAGTTCCCCCAAGGCTCCGGCCCAGCCCTGGGAAATCATGGGTCTTGCGAGCCTGACGTTCTGGGCGCTGATGCTCATCGTCACCATCAAATACGTCATTCTCATCATGCGGGCCGACCATGATGGCGAGGGTGGCATCATCGCGCTCATGTCCCTGGCCCAGCGCGTGTGCAAATCGCAGCATTTCCGATGGTTGTTCGGCCTCGTGGGCATTGCAGGCACCTGCCTGTTCTTCGGTGACAGCATCATCACCCCGGCCATTTCAGTGCTTTCGGCCGTGGAGGGTATCGAGACCTCCGTCCCTTCGGCGAGCCATATCATCATCCCGCTGGCGATGATCGTGCTGGTCGGGCTGTTCTCGGTGCAGGTTCTGGGAACAGGCAAGATCGGCAAGGCCTTTGGACCGATCATGGTGGCCTGGTTCGCGGTTCTCGCAATCCTTGGCGTCAAGGGGATCTTCCTCTATCCGCATATCCTGCTCGCCCTGTCCCCGACCTTTGCGCTCGAATTCATCGTCATGCACGGCTACCTGTCGTTCATCGCGCTGGGTTCGGTCGTACTCTCCGTCACGGGTGCGGAAGCGCTTTATGCGGATATGGGCCATTTCGGACGTGCGCCGATCCGCAAGGCATGGCTGTTCTTCGTGCTGCCCTCACTCACGCTGAACTATTTCGGTCAGGCCGCCCTGCTGATCCATGATCCGCACGCCCTGTCCAACCCGTTCTATCTTCTGGTGCCGCACTGGGCACAGATCCCGATGCTGGTCCTTGCGACGTTTGCGACCGTGATTGCCTCGCAGGCCGGCATCTCGGGCAGTTTCTCCCTGTGCCGTCAGCTCATCCAGCTCGGCTACCTGCCCCGCACTCGCATCATGCACACCAATGCCTCCGAGGAAGCGCAGATCTATCTGCCGTCGCTGAACTGGATCTTGGCATTCGGCGCGCTGGTTCTGGTGCTGTCGTTCCGCACGTCCTCGGCCCTTGCCGCGGCTTACGGCATTGCCGTGACCGGCACGTTCCTGTGCACCTGCGTGCTGGCGATGGTGGTGTTCCGCCGCGTCTTCAAATGGAAGTCCGCGACGGTTGCGATCGTCTTCGGTTTCTTCTTCATCGTGGACAGCATTTTCTTCTCGGCGAACGTGCTCAAAATCCCCGATGGCGGCTGGGTCCCGCTGGCAATCGGCATCATCAGCACCATCATCATGACGACCTGGAAACGTGGGCGCAGCCTGATCTCGTCCCGCCAGCAGGCAGATTCCATGCCGATGGGCTCCTTCCTCGCCCGTCTGCCGCAGTCGCGCACGATCCGCGTACCCGGTCTGGCCGTCTTCCTGACCGCCAACCCGGACATCGTACCGAATTCGCTGCTACATAACCTCAAGCACAACAAGGTCCTGCACGATCACATCCTGTTCGTGACGGTCGAGAACCTGGACCAGCCGGAAGCCGAGCGTGGACACCGCGCCATCGTTCAGGAACTGGCACCGAACATCCACCGCGTGATCGTCCGCTACGGCTTCATGGAAATGCCCAACCTCCCCCGCGCCCTGCTGGAGTTGAACGCGCTCGGCGTGGCGTTCGATGCCATTCAGGCGTCCTACTTCACGTCACATGAGATCGTCGTACGCTCACGCGTGCCGAAGATGCAGCTCTGGCGGATGTGGATCTTCCTGTTGCTCCTGCGCAATGCCGCCTCCACAACCGAGTTCCTGCGCATCCCGCCTGACCGCGTGGTGGAATTCGGTGTGCGGATCGCCATTTGACGACCTTGCCGCAACCCGGGCCGCTCTCCCTCTACATCCACTGGCCATTCTGTCTGGCGAAGTGCCCTTACTGCGATTTCAATTCCCATGTCCGGGACGTGATCCCGCAGCAGCGCTTCGCCGCAGCTTTGCGCCGTGAACTGGCCCACGATGCTGCGCGCCTGACCCTGAACGGCGTCAAACGCCCCCTGCGATCAATCTTCTTTGGCGGGGGCACGCCCTCACTGATGGCGCCCGAAACCGTCGCCGCCCTGATCGAGGACGCGTATCGCCTGTTCGATGTGGAAGACAATCTGGAAATCACGCTCGAAGCCAATCCGACCAGCGTCGAGGCCGGAAAATTCGCAGCCTTCCGACAGGCGGGTGTGAACCGCGTCTCGCTCGGCGTGCAGAGCCTGCGGGACGATGCGCTGCACAGGCTCGGCCGCGAACACTCCGCCACACAGGCCATCCGTGCGCTTGAAACCGCCCGAACCCTGTTCCCGCGCATTTCCTTCGACCTGATCTATGCCCGCCCGGGCCAGAGCGATGCCGACTGGACGGACGAGCTCAACACGGCGCTTGAACTCGTGGCCGATCATCTGTCGCTGTATCAGCTCACCATCGAGCCCGGCACGAAATTCGAAGCCATGCACCGGCGCGGCGAACTCACATTGCCCGACGAAGACACCGCCGCCCGCCTCTATGACCTGACCGGCGAAATCGCGGCCCGTCACGGTCTTCTGCCTTACGAAGTCTCGAACTATGCCCGCCCCGGTGCCGAGAGCCGCCATAATCTGACCTACTGGCGCTATGCGGATTATATCGGCGTCGGCCCCGGCGCGCACGGACGCCTCACGCTGGACGGGGAGCTTTACGCCACCCGTCGCCATCGCGCGCCCGAACCATGGGCTGAACGCGTGGAAAAGACAGGCTACGGCAGCACCGAAGAAACACTCCTCTCCCCGGAAGAAAAAGGCCGCGAAGCGCTGCTGATGGGGCTTCGGCTGTCCGAAGGGATCGACGAAGCCCGCTTTGCCGCCCGCACGGGACGGGCACTCATGGACTGTGTGGACCCGGCCCTGCTGGAAGCCTGCATTGAGGAAAACTACCTTGAGCGGGACAACGGTATCCTGCGCGCGACGGGTGAAGGGCGGCTCCGGCTTGAAGCAATACTGGCGCGTCTTGTCACTTGAAGGCATGATCCCGTCTTAATCCATCTGGAAGAGACCATGCGCCGACCCATTCTCTCTGCCCTTCTGGCCGCCTGCACCGTGCTGGCCCCGTTTGCCGCTGCGACCGCTGCTCCGGCCCAAAGCTCCGGCCCGAACTATGTCGTGCTCGATAACGACTTCCTCGGCCCGGGCGGCTCCAACATCCAGTCCATCATACCGCTGCTTAACCGGCCCGGTGTGACGCTGCTCGGCCTCACTTCCGTCATCGGTGATGACTGGGAAAACGCCAGCTCGGCGCATGCCCGCCGCTTCCTCGAAATCGCGCATCAGACACAGATTCCCGTGGCTGACGGTGCCACCACGCCACTGGTCAACACGGTGGCCGAAACGAAGCTGCGCGAACAGCAGTTCGGCATTATCCCGTGGAAGGGGGCCTGGGGCGGCCTCGGCTCCATTGAGCACGTCCCGGCCACACAGCCCCCCGTCGGCAAGCTGCCGGAAGGCGCGCCGCATCTCGCGGCCGATCCGCTCCCAGCCGCCATGTTCCTGATCCGCGAAGTTCACGCCCATCCGCATCAGGTGACGGTTATTGCCGCCGGTCCGCTGACGAATCTTGCACTCGCCATCCGGATTGACCCGACTTTTGCCGAGGCCGCCAAACAGCTCGTCTTTATGGGCGGTCTGCTGGATGCGAGCATGATGTCCGTCACCGGCAACGCCGATTTTGCGTCCGATTTCAACATGATCCTGGACCCCGAGGCCGCCCGCATCACCCTGACCGCCCCCTGGGCTTCCATCACCTGCGTCGGGAATGTCTCGAACGACATCATGATGACGCCGGAACTCGCCAATCGCATCGAAACGAAGCACAACGCCGTCACGGACTATTTGAAAAAGTACCAGGCCCCCCTGCCGCTTTGGGATGAACTGACGTCCGCCATTGCCGTTGATCCCACACTGGTCACGAAATCCGTCACGGCCGTTATGGACATCAACATCGAACACGGCATGGATTACGGGCATGCGCATGTCTGGCCGGATTCAACGGCCCCGAAGGCTATGGGCCTGCGCAAGGTGAAGATCGTGCAGTCCATCGACAAGACGCGCTTCATCAACGA
>CALFLO010000079.1 GCA_937880175.1 uncultured Gluconobacter sp. | reverse complement strand
ATCCAGCCCTGATCCGCAGGACGAAGCTGGACGGGAGTCGCCTGCGCAAAAGCCATGGATGGCAGGGCAACGGGCAGCAGCGCTGCCAGAGCGGCAGCGCGGAAAAAAGAACGGTTCATCATGTCTCAGGAACTGCCAATCAGCACACCGGTTGCAAAAACGAGAGCCCCGCCAAGGAAAACCTGCACCATGGCCGACCCGAACGGCGTGTCCTGATAGCGCCAGCGGATCCAGGAAATCAGCAGAAGCTCGATCGCCACGGCCACGATCGAAACACCGAATGCGAGATGGAAATCCGGCACCAGAAACGGCAGCGTATGGCCGATCCCGCCGCCGAACGTCATGGCGCCACAGATCAGCCCGCGCAGCAGCGGCGCGCCCCGTCCGGACAGCTTGCCATCATCAGCCAGCCCTTCCGCCAGTCCCATGGAAATCCCGGCGCCAAGGGAGGCCGCAAGCCCGACCAGAAAGGCCGCATGCGGACTGTGCGTTGCGAAGGCCGCTGCAAAAACCGGCGCCAGCGTCGAAACAGACCCGTCCATAAGTCCGACCAGACCCGGCTGCACGATCCGCAGGACAAAATCCCGGCGGCTATGCTCGTCCTCGCGGTCACGGGTATTGTCATTAAGATGCGCATCTTCGAGGCGTCGTGCCTCGCGCTGATGCCGGTCTTCCTCGGTCGCCAGATCACCCAGCAGCTTGCGGATTTCGGCATCGTTGGTCTGCCCGGCGGCCTGACGGTAGAACCGCGCCGCCTGCCGCTCCATGTCGGCGGCCTGCGCCCGGATCGCCTCGATTCCGCGATTTTGCATCTGCCATGCCGATTTGCGGGACGGAAAGCCCTGCACATCCTGTCGCCGAACCAGCGGAATATGATTACCAAACCGCCGGACGAACAGGTCGATCAGTGCCCGGCGATGATGGTTTTCCTCTTCCGCCATATCCTGGAAAATGGCGGCGCTGTCGGGATAGTCTTCCGCCAGCATCTGGCCGAAATCCGCGTAAATATGACCATCCTCCTCCTCGCTGGCGATGGCCAGCGCAAGGATTTCGCGTTCGGTCAGCTCGGAAAGTTTCGTCACGTAGGCAGCAGATCCCGTCTCGTAAAATCAGATGGCGGCTTCGGTAAAGAGCGGCTTCACGCTCTGGCCCCAGGCGCCGTTATACAGATCCAGCCAGTACTGTGCCTGATTCGGGCCGCCATCAGCAATCAGATGCAGCGGATCAAGATAGCCAGCCTCATTGCGCACACGCGCCCGCAACCCCTGCTCGGCAAGCTGGACCACCCGCTTGGCAAACGGCTTCAGACCACCCGGGAATGCAGCATCCAGTCCCAGACGCGGCACCTCGGCGCGAAGCTGCTGATACACGCTCCAGGGCTGCTCACGCACCAGCTTTTCAGCGGCTTCCAGCGTCGCAGGATCGTAAAGCAGGCCGACCCACAGGGCCGACTGCGCCACCATCATTTCAAGCTTGCCCGCATCTGCACCGCGCATTTCAAGGAACTGCTTGAGACGCACATCCGGGAACACCGTCGTCAGATGGTCCTCAAAATCGCCGACCGTCGGGGTCAGACCCTTCAGTGGCTCCTGAATGTCACCAGCCAGCCAGCGCCGGAAAGAGCAGCCCGCAACGTCGATGTTCTTGCCGTCGCGCGAGACGAAATACATCGGCACGTCCAGCGCCCAGTCCACATACTGCTCAAAGCCGAACCCGTCCTCAAAGAACACGGAAGGCTGGCCCGAACGCTGGTTGTCCGTATCCGTCCAGATCCGCGCCCGGTTGGAGAGCAGACCATTGGCCTTACCCTCAACGAAGGGCGAATTTGCAAACAGCGCAGTGGCCAGCGGCTGAAGCGCGAGCGACACCCGCATCTTGCGCGCCATGTCGGCTTCATCGCTGAAATCAAGATTGACCTGAACCGTACAGGTCCGCGTCATCATGTCGAGGCCGAGCGTGCCCACCCTCGGCATGTAGTCGCGCATGATCGCATAGCGGCTCTTGGGCATCCACGGCATCGCATCACGCGACCACAGCGGCTGGAATCCAAACGGCAGGAAACCCAGCCCCAGCTCCGCAGCGGGACCACGCACCTGATCGTAATGCTCCTGCATCTCCGCTTCGGTCTCCTGAAGCGACACGACCGGCGCGCCAGAAAGCTCGAACTGCCCGGCAGGCTCAAGAGAGATCGCTCGCCCGGCCTGAGCATTCTGCCCCTTCAAACCAATCAGGTTTTCCCCGTCCATAATAGGCGCCCAGTCCGGCCCCTGAAGCTTCTCCAGCAGCGCCCCGATTCCCCGCGGCGCATAAGGCGGCGGCGAGAGCGGCTCGCGTCCATCAGCATCATGAGGAAGAATGAAACCGAATTTTTCATGTTCGGTACCAATCTTCCATTCCGATTTCGGTTTGCAACCACGTGAGATTGCCTCGACGAGCTGCGCCCGGCTTTCGATCGACGCAGTATTGGACGTGCCGGGATTGGACATGGCGTTTGGCCTCGGTCTGAATTCGTTGTTCGATAATGATTGAACTGTAGCAGGTCCGACGGTTCTGTCACCCTCGGGCGGCATCCTCAGCCCTCGCCGCAAGACGGGACAGACCTGCACACACGGCCGTCTCCGCCCGCAGCACCAGCAGCCCCAGACTGAGCGCATGAACGGCCACATGCCGCCGCAGAAGCTCCACTTCGCCGTCCGAAAATCCGCCCTCCGGCCCGATCAGCAGAGCCGCCGCCTGCACAGTCGCATCCTCACCCGGACGACGCTCCAGAGCAGCAAAAAGCGGACGATCCTCCGGCCAGTCCGCCAGCACGGACCGCAGCGACTCAGGCGGCAGGATCTCCGGCACATCCAGCCGCTCGCACTGCTCCGCCGCTTCCGTCGCAATCACGGCCAGACGCTCCAGATTAAGCCGGTGCGTGTTGGTCCGCTCCGTCACGACCGGGCGAAAGCGCGTGACACCCAGTTCCGTGCCCATGCGGATCACAAGCTCCGTCGCATCCCGCTTGAGCGGCGCAAACAGCAGCTCCACGCCTTCAGTCGGCGCAGGAGCGCGCTCACAGCGATGCAGCAGGACGCTGCCTTTGTCCTTTTTCAGGGCCGCGATCTCTGCGCCCCACTCGCCGTCACGCTCATTGAACACGCACACAGCGCTGCCCACGCCCTGCCGCATGACGTTGCCCAGATAATGCGCCTGCCCCGGTGGAAGCGGGACAGTCTGGCCTTCCGCGAAGGCTATTTCAGACGCAGGGACATAAAGACGGGGGTCGGATCGGCTCATCCTTTTCCGATAGCGCGCCTCGCCCATTGACGGAAGCATGTCCGCACAGCATCACATCTCTCATGAGCCAGACCCGCGCCCATACCGATATCAAACTGACCGGCCGCATTGCGCGCCTGCCCGAGCCATGGCGCTCCTATGCCCTGCTCGCCCGTCTCGACCGCCCGGTCGGAACATGGCTCCTGTTCCTGCCCGGTGTGTGGGGCCTGTTCCTTGCGCCGCACGCATCTCTTCAGACGCGCCTGATCGACACGGCCCTGTTTGCCTTCGGCTCGCTCGTCATGCGCTCGGCCGGCTGCGTCGTGAACGACATCTGGGACCGCGACATCGACGCAAAGGTCGCCCGCACCGCAGGCCGCCCCCTCGCCAGCGGCGCGCTGTCCCTCAAGCAGGGCCTGCTCCTGCTTGCCGTGCTGCTGCTGATCGGGCTGGGCGTGCTGGTCTGCCTCCCTCCCGTCTGCTGGGCCCTCGCCCCGCTCGCGCTCCTGCTCGTCGCCCTGTATCCGGCGGCCAAGCGCGTCACCTGGTGGCCTCAGTTGGTCATGGGCTTCACCTTCGGATTCGGCGCCCCCATGGGATACGCGGCAGCCGCTGGAACGCTCGATGGCAACGGCCTGCTGCTCTATGGCGCCGTCATTCTCTGGCAGCTCGGATTCGACACGATCTACGGCTTTCAGGACATGGACGACGACGCCCGCATCGGCGTGCGTTCCACCTCCCGCCTGATGGAAAAAAATGCCCGTCCGTTCATCGCCACCTGCTACAGCCTCATGCTTCTGGCCCTGGCACTTGTCGCCATCCATGCCCATCTGCATTGGATTTTCTGGCCATTCCTCGCCGTGGCAACGGCCATGCTGCTCCAGCAGGCTCGCGTGCTGAACCCGTACGACGCTCCGGCCTGCCTCAGGGAGTTCCGCCGCAACGTACCGATCGGATTCGTACTGGCCGCAGGGTTTGTCGCCGCAAGACTCTTCGGATGAGCACAGCCCTGAGCGATCCCGTCCGCTTCATCCGCGACAACACCACTATCGCTCAGGCCACACTCGTGCCTGAGATTTCCCTGCATCTTGCGACCGAAATCACACCCATCTGGCAGGCCAGCGAAGTCTATCTCGAACAGATCGGCATAGAGCCACCCTTCTGGGCCTTCGCATGGCCCGGCAGCCAGCTCATCGCGCGCTTCATTCTCGACAACACCGATCTCGTGCAGGGACGCCGCGTTCTGGATGTCGCCTGTGGATGCGGTCTCGCGGCCATTGCCGCAGCCCTGTCGGGAGCCGCCACGGTCCGCGCCAATGACATCGACTTCATGGCGATTGAAGCGACGTCCCTCAATGCACGCATCAACAACGTGCCTGTCTCGCTAACGCCCGGCGATCTGATCGGAACGGTGCCGGACTGCGATCTGCTGGTGATCGGGGACGTCTGCTACAACGAAGCCATGGCCGCGCGGATCGTGCCCTGGCTTCTGGAATGTTCGAAAACCTGCGAAGTCTGGCTCTGCGATCCCGGTCGGCACTACGCGCCGTCAATGCCGCTTGAAGTCCTGACCCGGCAGACCGTTCCCGTCACGCAGGAGCTGGAAAGCGTGGACCAGCGCGCCACCACGCTCTTCAGGCTGCGAGATATTTCCGCCCCAGACTGAGCGCGGATCCCGTCAGCGCTGCAATCATTGCTGCGCCCAGGCAGATGAATGCCGGATGGGGAAAGATCGTGAACAGCCCCGCCACGAGCAGAGCGCCCGTCGTCTGCCCACCCAGCCGCGCCACGGAGAGCATCCCGCTCGCCCCCCCTTCACGCCCCGGAGGGGCCGTGACCATGATCGCACGGTTATTGGGCGGCTGGAACAGTCCGAACCCGCAGCCGGCAAACAGCGTCCGCCATGCAATGTCCCAGTTGCCCGCATCCGTCGGCAGGAACCACAACAGGCAAAATCCGCTCGCCGTGATGAACAGACCAATCGAAGACAGGACGGAAGCCGGAAACCGGTCCGCCAGACGGCTGACGACAAAGGACATCGTCGCCACCCCGACGGCCCAGGGCGCGATCAGAAGACCAATCGTCCCGGCCCCGCGATGAAACGCGGTCGCCAGCGTGAACGGCATCGCCACGATGTAGAGATTGGAGGCCACGAACCCGAGAAACCCGACCAGACAGGCCAGCAGGAACGGCCGCCGCACCAGCAGATCAACCGGAACGATCGGCTCAAGCCGCTCGCGCTGATAACGGAGCAGCATGGCCCAGCACAGCACACCCGCGACCGTCACAGCCGCGCCTGAGAGGAAATCGGCGTGCATCAGCCCATCCAGCCCCACCCCCGTCAGAGCGAAGGAGGCGACAGTCAGAAGGGAGCCGACCATATCGGTCGGGATATCGCTTCGCGGTGTCTGGGGCAGCGCGGCATGGGCCAGCACCAGAGCCGCCAGAGCCAGCGGCAGATTGATCCAGAAAATCCAGGGCCAGCTCGCCACCGACAGGATCAGAGACCCCAGAGATGGCCCAAGTGCCACACCCAGCCCCACGAACAGTCCGTTCAGGGCGATGCCGCGCCCCAGTTCCTTATGCGGGTAAATGAAGCGGACAAGCGCGATGTTCACGCTCATGATGCAGGCCCCACCCACACCCTGCAACGCCCGCGCAAGCGTCAGTTCCAGCAGGTTCTGCGACAGCGCGCAGGCAACGGAGGCAATCAGGAACAGGAAAATCCCGAACTGGCTCAGGCGCGCAAACCCGACACGCGACCCAAGAGAGGCAAGCGGCAAAAGACAGGACAGGTTCGCAAGCTGATAGGCATTCACGACCCAGATGGCCCGCGAGGAGGATGCATGCAGGTCCTGCGCAATCAACGGCAGGGCCACATTGGCGATCGCATAATCCAGCACTGACAGAAGCAGCGCCAGAAGCACGGCCGACATCGCCTTGAACCGCTGGGCCCCATACAGCCCGGCATGGCGTTTAGAGTCGTATTCTTCTTGCGGTCCGTCTTCTGTCGTATCCGTCATTCTCTCACTGCCCCAGATCACGCAGGCGCGTGCCTGCAAAAAGATTGGCTTCCAGCCTTTCGAGCGAAACGCCTTTCGTTTCGGGAACGAACAATACGGTCACAAGAATGAAAAGACCATTGAAGACCGCAAACATAAGAAACGTCGAGGACGCGCCCATCATCGCCATACCCAGCGGGAACATGTTGGAAATGGCCCAGTTCGCGGCCCAGTTCGTCACTGTGGAGCAGCCAATGCCGAAATCGCGCCCGCGGGTCGGCTGCACTTCAGAACACAAAGTCCAGACCAGCGGCCCCTCTCCTATGGCAAACCCCGCCACGAACAGGAGAACAAATCCGCAGAGCAGAAGCTGAGCCCCAAAGCTCGAAGCCCCGATGGCCAGCAATGTCCCAACGCCCGCCAGCGAGAAGGCCGCAATCGCACAACTCAGGATCAGCAGCGGCCGGCGTCCCCCGCGCTCAGCGCAGGCAATCGCTACCCCCGTCAGCGCCATGTTAGTTAGGCCCACAAGCGTCGTGGCCCAGATGGAGGCGTTTGTTCCGAAATGTGCCGCCTGAAAAACGCGTGGCGCATAATACAGAAGCGCGTTGATCCCCGAGAGCTGCTGCATGATCTGCAACAGCATGCCCAGGAAGACGGTCCGGCGGAAATTGGAATTGCTTTTGAAAAGCCCCACACCCGCATCGCTGCTTTTCTGCAGACGCGACTGGATGTCGATCAGCTCCGCTTCAGCGACTTCCTCATCGGAGCGCAGGCTCTGCAACACCCGCCGCGCACGATCTTTTTCCCCACGCATCATGAGCCAGCGCGGACTATGCGGCAGGATCAGAACGATTCCGAGAAAGAAACTGGCCGGCAGAGCCATGACGCCGAGCATCCAGCGCCAGTGTCCGCCCGAAGCCAGCAGACTGTCCGACACGAAGGCCAGGAAAATGCCAAGGGAAACCATGAGCTGATAAAACGAGATCATGGCGCCGCGAACGGATTCAACCGTGATTTCTGAAATATAGAGCGGGGCGGCAAAAGCGGCCACACCGACTGCAAGCCCGAGGAAAAGCCGCCCGATAATCATGACCGCTGCTCCGGGTGCGAGAGCGCAGAACATGGTTCCGATCAGAAACAGGATTGCCGCCCCGAGCATGGCACCCGTCCGACCGAACCGGACCGAAATCCGCCCCGCGAACAGCGATCCAACCGTCGCACCCGCCATCATCGACGAGACGATCCAACCCTGAAGGGCGTCACTCGCATGGAAATCGGTGGCAATGAACGGCAGCGCACCCGCGACCACACCGGTATCGAGACCGAACATCAGCCCGGCCAGCGCAGCCAGAATACCAAGGGTTGTCGCCCGTGCCGTGCTGCGGGTCTGTTGCGTGGACAGCCCCCCACTGGAAGACGAAGCAATCCCAACCATACCCGCAGTTACCCTCACCTGAAACATGCCCTTCCTCAGTGGAAGGGTACAGGACCGAACGTTCCTAAACCGGAAAAACCCGGTCCTGTATTAATGATCATTCAGGGGTGTGGTCTATATCCAAACGAACAGAAAATCACTTTTCTGCGTAAGGATTTTTCGTTCCACGCAACTGCAGACGCACCGGGACACCCGGCATGTGGAACGTTTCACGCAGTCCGTTCACCAGATAGCGCTTGTAGGAATCGGGCAGCATTTCCGCCCGCGTCCCGAACAGCAGGAAGGTCGGCGGGCGCGCTTTCACCTGCGTCATGTAACGCAGCTTGAGACGACGACCATCCACCAGCGGCGGCTGATGACGCTCCAGCGCATCCTCGAACCAGCGGTTCAGTTCACCTGTCGAAACGCGCGAGTTCCAGATCTCGTAAACTTCCCGCACTGCTGGAAGAAGACGATGCACGCCCGCCCCCGTCAGCGCGGAGAACGTCACGACCGGGATGCCACGTACCTGGGCCAGCGAGATTTCCAAACGATCCAAAATCGCCTTCTTCGTCGCGTTCCGGTCCTCAACAGCATCCCACTTGTTCAGCGCGATGACACAGGCGCGGCCTTCACGCTCGATCAGACGACCGATCTGAAGATCCTGCTCATGCACGCCAAGCGTCGCATCGATCACCAGAACAACCACTTCCGCCATTTTCAGGGCTTCAATGGAGGCCGAGACCGACATTCTCTCAAGATTCTGCTCGACACGGGCACGCTTGCGCATCCCCGCCGTATCAACCAGCCGGATCTCACCATGGTCATCATGCAGGGTCACGGCGATGGAATCGCGCGTCAGCCCGGCTTCCGGGCCGGTAATCATCCGCTCTTCGCCGAGCAGACAGTTCAGCAGCGTGGACTTGCCCGCGTTGGGACGACCGATAATGGCCAGACGCAGCGGGCCAGCCGGACGCTCGTCCTCCCCGTCTTCGCCTTCGGGTTTCGGAGCCTCACGGCGACGGGTCTTTTCAGCTGGCGGGATGCGCTCGGCAATCTCACCCATGAGATCGGCAATACCTTCGCCATGCTCGGCTGACAGCGCCAGCGGCGTACCCAGACCAAGGGAATAGGCTTCAAGAGCCGCATTCGTCCCAGCCTGCCCTTCCGCCTTGTTCGCAATCAGCAGAACCGGACGGTTCTGACGCCGCAGCCAGCTTGCGAAATGAGCATCCGCAGGCGTGATGCCAGAGCGGGCATCAATGCAGAACAGCACCAGATCCGCCATCGCAACAGCGGATTCGGAAGATGCGCGCATCCGCCCGTACAGCGTATCCGGCGCAGCCTCTTCCAAACCGGCCGTATCGATCAGCCGGACACGGCGGCCGCGCAGAAGGGCCTCGCCCTCCTTGCGGTCGCGTGTAACGCCTGGCATGTCGGACACGATCGCCTGACGGCGGCCGACAAGCCGGTTGAACAGAGTGGATTTCCCGACATTCGGGCGCCCGGCAATAACAACAACGGGCAGGTTCTCAGAGGTCATTCGTTCAGCCATAGGCCCGCAGAATGGCGTCCTGCGACAGGGTCAGCACATGACCGTCACAGACGATCGGCTGAACCTGACACGGGGCGACGGTCTTGCGGGTCAGTTCAAGTTTCCCGGTCACGGCATTGAGGACAGCCATACCTTCTTTCGGAAAGGTGGAGAAGCAGATCAGCTTGCCATTCACCAGAAGCGGTCCCACCCAGGCAATGGCGTCCTTTTCCGCATCCTCACGGATGAAGCGACGCAGCTGGGTGATCCAGCGGACATGCCCGGACAGACGATCCAGACATGCGATCTGCTGATCCGTGGACAGCACATACATCCAGTCGCCACAGATCGCTATAGGACTCTGTCCGCTGACTTCACGTTCCCAAAGGCGGCGGCCCGAACGCATGTCGATCGCCACGAGCACGCGGGACATGGACACGGCATAGGCCGTCCCGTCCATGATGACCGGCGCGCCGCGGATGCAGGAGAAATCGAGCATGGCGCCCATGCCATTGGAGCCGCCGAGACTGTCACTCCAGACCATCTCGCCCGACGCCGCACGCAGCGCCACCAGATCGCCACTGCCGAAGCCCGCCAGGATGACACCATCCACGAAAGCCGGAGCGGACTGACCGAAGATAACCGTATCGGACGCCGTGGCCTGATACGTCCAGACCTGATGGCCCGTATTGGCGTTCAGCGCGATCAGACGCTCGTCGATGGTGCCGAAGACCATCAGGCCCTCTGCGATCGTCGGCGCGGAGCGGCCCGGCGTCCCCGTGCTGACGCGCCATTTGACCTTGCCGGTCAGCGCCTCGACGGCGAGTGCCTGCGCCACGCCGTCCACGATGTAGAGCGTGTCACCATCAAGGGCGAGGCCACCGCCGATATTGGTCGAGCGGTTCTGCGCGCTGGCAGGCTGGCGCGTCCAGACAGGACGGCGCCCCGGCCACGTCCAGGCCTTCACCACACCCTGCGCATCGGTCGTATAGATGTGACCATTGCCAATGACCGGCGGCGACTGGATGGCGCCGCGATTGGTCGGCATGATGGCGATCATCGACAGGAAGCTGGACGGATCGGTCTGCGCACCGACTGAATGACTCCAGACCAGATCCGGACCATTCCATGCCGCGTTCACGGCAACATGGGACGGACGCCCGCCTTCCTGCAGCCATTCCCGGACCGGCTGGACAGGGCCGAGATTAATCGGCGTGTGATCGTCATGATCCACCGTCAGCCCGGCCCCGGTGGAGAGGACGTCCACGCGATGGCCCGCCAGAGGCGGCTTCTTGTCATCTTCGAACAGGCTGCACCCGCCCAGAACGGCCAGGGCACTGCCCGAACAGGCCGTCCGCAGCAGACCGCGACGGCCCATGGAATACTTCATGGAAAAGGAAGAGCGGGAAAGAACAGGACGGCGCATCAACCGGCGTCTCCAAATGTCTCGAGCAGGGCCTGCGCACGCGCACGCACCCCTTCGGTCGCGTTTTCACTGCCAACGATCTGCGTCAGGATGCGACGCGCTTCCTTCTGCTGGTCCGCCGTCGCACCCGGGCGCAGGTCAAGGGCGACCAGCCCTTCCTGAGCCAGCGGAGCCCAGGCTCCACCACTCTGTGCCAGGGCTTCGTAGCCCGGGCGCAGCGTCTTCGGATCGGCGGTCGCGGTCTGGGCGTTTAGCCCCATATAGCGTGCCATGTCCCGCAGGGCCGGATCGGCGGCGCTGTCATCCGCGACGCTTTTCCAGGACTGCTGGGCAGCAGCAGCCTGATGCGACTGGCTTTGCAGATCAGCCAGACGGAGCGCGGCATAGGAGCGCACGCCCACCGGGCCATGTTCCGCCAGATCCTGGAAGGTCGCGGTGGCCTTCTGGGTGGCCGCGGCGTCATGCTTGGGATCGGACAGTGCCGTCATGGCGGTAAAATACCGTGCCGATGCCGTCTGCTGTGCTGCATGACGCGCGTGACTGTTCCAGCCCCACACGCCACCACCGATGGCTCCAATCACGGCCACGACGCCCACCACGGCGCCAATGCGCCGTGCCATGGCCCGCAACCGCTGCGCCTGCATGTCTTCGTTCACCTGCGTGATGAAATCGTCTGCCACCTGGTCCCCTGCTGGATCGGTCTTCAAACTGTTTGCGCGACCATACAGGCGCCGCACCGTCGCGGCAAACGCTTCACACGATCGGAAGGGGACCGAAGCGGGTCATGACTGTGAAAAACGGTATCACAACAGAAAATCCGACCGACATTCAGACTTCCTTAACCGCTCCGGAAGCATCCTGACGGCCATGAAAAAGCCCGTTCCGCTCCTGCTGCTTCCACTGGTGTTCTGCGCGCTTGAAGGCTGCGCGCCGGACCGTATCGCGTCCGCCATCACGGGAAAGGACTGCAACACGGCCTATCTGTACGATGACGAGAGCTTCTGCGCCCGCCCCGTCGGCCCACCTCCGCCTCAACCTTACTGCACCACGAGTTTCGAAGGCACGACCTGCTGGGCGCGCCCCGATCTCATGCCGAATGTCGCCCGTCAGACCTATGGCGGCCCGACATCCCTGACTCCGGCTCAGAATCAGGAGCGCATGGGGCAGTAAGAATCGCACTCAGATTTAATGATGGCCCAGCTTGCGGCTGGCTGCTGCGAGATTGGCGGACAGTGTCTGGAAAGACGCCGCAATGTGGGACTGCACGGCAGCACTTCCGGAATGAACATGGGAAATCCGCGCACTCGCCTCCTGGCTGATGGCCGTTTCTTCCCGGTTGGCCTGAGCCGCAACGCAGGCATTGTAAACGCGGGCAGCCTTTTCATAAGCCGTCACGCGATCCACGCTCTCGTTATACTGCGCGACCGTTGTGGCCTTCACGGCAGGCGCCTGCGGCTCAGCCCCACATTTTGACGCAGTCCATGCCGCTTCGGCCGCACTGGTTGTCCCGGCACCGGAGATTCCTGCAAAAACCAGACCAAACAGCGCCGCCTTACGGCAGGCGGCAACGCAACGTCTCATACAGCTCCCTTTCCTGTTCGAAGCGTTGCGCGCCCTACG